>CAMWJQ010000101.1 GCA_947174615.1 uncultured Lachnospiraceae bacterium | reverse complement strand
CCATGTTATATTCGATTGATTACATAGTCTGTCAGGTATTTTGCGCAGCTTTCTCCAGCGTATTTTCCGGGAAGCCCCGGACAGAAACGGATGTTGACGTTTAATTTTTCTGCAGCTTCATAGTCTGCGCCGGATTTGTTGGAGGCGATATCGACAACAACTGCGTTTGGGGATATCTTTTCCAGACACCTGCGGTTTAGAACACACGCGGGAATCGTGTTGAAAATATATTCAAAGCAGCAGATTTTGCGCCATAGATTTGAAAGATGCAGGGTCTCAAAGCCGAGTGCGCAGGCAAGGGCAAGCTCGTTTGCGTCGTTCGAGCACACGGTGACACAGGCGTGCAGTCCATTCAGGCGGTCAGCGAGAATCTTGCCGCATCTGCCAAAGCCCAGTACCAGAGTTGGGCTTCTGTGAATGTTGGTGTCTTTGTGCAGTAATGCCTCGAGAATGGCGCCTTCTGCTGTGGAGATGGCATTGTATAAGGTCATGGGCTCGTCGCGCATAAAGTCATAACAGCTGATTTCCCGCTCTTCGCATGTTTGGCGGAAAGATTCTGGAATGACGCCTGCAAATATTTTCTGATGTTTGTGGATGGTGCGTTGAATTTCCGAGAGATTGATGTCGGAGGCATCGTTCTCACAGTAGAGGCAGTCGGACTTTGCAAACGGAATACCGCCGATGAATACGGGGGCGGAGTCGAGGGCTTCGCGCAGGGAGTCGGTAAAACTGATTTTGGGCTTTATGGATGGCGCGCAGGAGATCGGGACGGTGCGAAAGCATATGACGCGGTAGCCTTTTTCCGCGAAAATGGGAGCCATGAATGCAGTCCGCCGGTCGCCGCCTAAGATTGCGATATCATATTTTGTCATATTGAACCTCCGGATATTTTAGCAAACAATATACAAAGCTGTTTAAACTTAGAAAAGCGAAAACAATTTTACCTGTTACTGGAACGCGGGTTTTGCTTTTTAATTTGCTGACTTATTTTTAAAATATGACAAAAAAGGAAAAATGTTCTATTATTTTGCTTTTTTATCCTGTAAAGGAGTTAACAAGCATTTTGTGACAGAGTAAGCTGTTGCGAATACGGCGGATTAACGGTATACTAAGGACAGAAATTATTTTTCGGGAGGAGGACTATGGGAGATCAAAGTGCGTTACGTCAGATTGCGGAGAAACAGTACGCCGCAGAGCTCTATGACGACGGATATGAGCGGATCGGAAATTATGGAATCGCTTTCAATATACATTGATGCAAATTCCGGAATCCTCTGTCAGCCTTTCGAGCGCCGCTTTATGAGGGGCTGCAATATATAGAGTATAGCCATCATCCGAGCGGTATCCCAACAGCCCGCGTTCTGGGTTCACAAGAACCTCCAACCCATTTTTGGTTAAAAAGTGGAAGAAGTGCGCCAGCAGCCTGCGCTGGTCCTCTTCCGCTTCGTCAGGGTCCATCGCACATTCATCGCGCTGCGGAAAAAGATCGTATAATTGATTCGCAAGTGCCCATAACAGCGTATCTTCCAAATCCATCTGCCAGTCCTCCATCCAGTCCTGGTCTGGCAGCAGATCCAATAAAGCTATTCTTTGGCTGCCTTTTTCGAAGCGCCGATAAAAGTCCCGAAGAGCATCTGGAAAAATCATGTCAAGGCGCTGCTGCGCCGTTTTTATCTCGGAAGCATCCAGTGCAATGGATACGTCTTTGGGCAGTACGGCAGCTATCATATCCAGTTTTTCTCCGAACGTTGTGGGCGGCGTGCCCTGGATAAATGTCTCTGGATGAAGCGTCTTTTCGCCCTCCTTTCGCAGCCACACAATTTTATAGCGCTGCTCTAAGTTCTCGAACGCTTCCAGCGCGTCGCCATACACGAGACACTGCTTGGGGGCGTCTGCATGAAATTCCAGCAGGAGCTGCCGCTTGAGATCATAGGCATATGCGGTTTGATAAAAAGAAATGCTCTGCAAGGGAGTCATTTCCAGACACGCCGCCGCGCCATGATAGGATGTCAAAGGAATATCCACCCAGACGCAGTGCGCCATCAGGGCGGTCAGTTTCCATGCTGCTTGTTCCAGCAAAATGTCGCATAAAGTACGAGACGATTCCTGCGGCTCAGCCTGTGACCAGCCTTTGATAAAACCAAGCGTCTGCCATGTAAAGATTCCGTTATTTCCCGGAAAATGACTTGGCGAATAGGCGTACCGAGCCCAGTTTTCACCCTGGGCAGATTCATAATAGATCCGGTAAGGACCGTAATATCCGGCGCCGGGAGCGCCTTTGGGGTGATGCCCCAGCTTGTCGATGGGATAAAAGCCGCCGCAGGCACTGTCATACAGCAGGTTTTCCTCGCAGCCGATGGTTTGATACAGCGTCAGAAATTCTTCTGGCAGTGCGAGTGCGCGGCACAGCTGTTTCGCGTTTTCGTCCCCACGGGGAGTCCAGTCCTTGCCCAAAGCGGCGCGGCACAGGGCAGTTAAATCGGATAAAAATTCATTTTGTGACATGGCAGGCATCCTCCTTTTTTGAGAATATTATAGGATAAAACAGGTGGGAAAGCAATAGAATAGGGTTGAGAAAAAAAGGTGCATCAGGTATACTAAATGTGAAGTTAAATGTGATAGAATAAGGAGTATCATAAATGGGGGATGAAGATTTTTATGAGGCAGCAATCCGGCATTGGATTGATGGTACAATACCAGAGCGTGTTTGAAAAATCATTCCCGTCATCTGCACGCCCCAATTTGCGCGATATTTGCGCCAAATTCAGGTTACATAGCCCGCTATGCGCCCTTCATTTGGCACAAATCTCCCACAAATTGTGACGCACATCTGACGGAAAGCATTTTTTCAAACACGCTCTCGAACAGCAGGAAGAGTATGATAATGCTGTATGTATGCAAGGGTTTGCAGCCGAATGTGCCTTGAAGAAGATCATGGATAAAATTAATTCTTGTGGAGATATCAAGAAGTATAGTCATTATGGGGATATTTTGTTTCAAGATATTAAAATGATGCTTGACAGTGATCTTGGTTTGACGACGATGCTTGATGCAGCCTGTGGGCTAAGATTGTCTACAATATCAATTCCAGAAGTATTATTTAAAATGCATCCAGAAAGACGGTATTTCAAGGATGGGATATATACCAAGACAGATGCCGAATTGTGCAGGAATGCAGTAGAGCCATTGATTCGGGAAATAACCTATATGCGTTTAGATGGATATATATAAGGAGAACAAAAATGATTACATTTAATAATGCCTTAGAAGTGGCTTTACAACATGTATGTTCATGGGATAAAAAGACTTTTTTAACAGAAGTAACATTGATTCGGGATGTATTTGGGAAAATATCCTTTCTGATGGACAATGTGGAGTCGATTGCAGATATTGATAAAGAGAATATAGAAAAAATATTGAGTCAAAATTTAGGGAAATATTTTAGTGGAAAAATATATTGGAAAAAGTTGTCATCGAAACAAAAAAGAATTCAGGAGCGAGAGGAAATAATCGTACAACTGATAGAACAGGAGCGTGCAGAGTGGATCGTTAAACAGGATATTTCGTTTTATATTGCTGAAAGGACTATTGCAAAAAAGGCTTGGATTCGTAAAAATGAGAGCCTGGAATCCGTATGGACCTATGAAGATGCTGTATTAAAAACGGGGACAAAGGTAGTTACTTTTTATTCGTTTAAAGGTGGCATGGGAAGGACGACGGCGTTGGCTGGGACTGCACTTACCTTGGTAAATCAGGGAAAGAATGTAATGATGGTGGACACAGATATCGAGGCGCCAGGGCTGGCTTCACTATTTTTTGACGAAGAAATGATTGATAGAGGAGTGCTGGATTATCTCATTGAGCAGGGGATTTGTCAGGGAATCAATATTGCGGATTATGTACTGGATGTAACAGAGCCTGTATTATTGGATGAAATGGCTGGGCAATTATATTTGATGCCTGCGGGTAAAGTAGATAAATATTATCTGCAAAAATTGGCACGCATTGATTATCAGGATAACAGAGAAGGATATATGAGAAAATCTTTGGCAGGGTTATTGACGGATATTAAAGAGAACTATGCTGTTGATTATATATTGATCGATGCGCGTGCGGGATTTCATGATATGGGAGGCGTGACGGTGACACAGATTCCTCACGGAGTCATAGTATTCGGCAATGACAGCAGACAGTCATGGGATGGCATTACGCAGGTTTTGCGTACCATAGCGGAAGGGCATACGGAAGATTTCCCTGTAATGCTGGTTGGAACCATGTGCCCAAAACCTACTGCATCGAATTTTTTGTCTGCGAAAGAGCATTTTATCAAGAAAGCCTATACAGTCTGTGTGGAGAATTACTATGATGCAGATAGCGGAATACCCGGAATAGAGGCCGAGGGGGAAATCCATTATCCGGAACTTATTTCATTTAATGATGAACTTTTACAGGGAATCGAATTGTATTCGGACGGAGGACAGGAGCGGAATCAAAGGGTAAGTGCATATAAAAATATATTGACAGGAGAAGATTATAAAAAGATTACAGAGCGTATGAAAAGCTGGTTTGGAGAGGGGTAAGCATGGAAATTGAGGAAAAATACAGGATATTGGAAGGTATTTGCGGTTGTGTGCCAGAGAATGGCGCAGGGGAGGATGAAGAAAATCTTTTGCCGAATTTTCTGCCTTTACGCAGTTACAGTAAACTGGCAGACTCCAAAATATTTTTAATTACAGGTGGACGCGGTTCTGGTAAAACAGAACTTTTTCGGATACTGACTTCCTGTGGCGGTCTGGACTATGTAATTAGTGAAAAAGATCGAAAGCGTTACACACGGTTATGGGAAAACGAGTTTTTGATTGGATATATCGCGAAAGGACAAGGATCAAAGGCATTTCCCGGTTCCAATGTCTGTGATGAATTGCTGCAAAAAGAAAATCCTGAGAATCTCACTTCCTTTTGGGGGGGATTGATTTGTGCCGTACTTTTAAAACGTTTCCAGAATGATCAGGAAATCACTGCGCTGGCTGAGCAATACTTCGGGGTTGAAAGTAAGAATATTTTAATAGAGCATAGCAGTGAAGTTTCAAAGTGGTGGAAAACACTGGATTCTAATAAAGAAAAATGGGAAAGTTTTTTGGACCATGCAGATACGATGCTAGAAAAAAGAGATGCTCATATCTGCATTGTATATGATGAATTAGATCATATTTGCAGCAATTATGAGGATTTATTTGGTTATATCAGAAGCCTGTTGGATTTTTGGTATCGCCATAACAGCCGCTTTTCGAACATTAAGGCAAAGATATTTTTGCGCAGTGACCTGTATAAGGCAAAAGCGCTTCAATTTGTAGATGCCTCCAAGATGGGCGCATACAGGCTTGAACTGAATTGGGATGTTCGTTCACTCTACCGTTTGCTGGTAAAAAGAATGGCAAATACGGGAATCAGGGAATTGGAATCCTATCTGAAAAGTGTGCCAGGACTCCTGCAGCCGGAAAAGAACGATGCATTAGGGTATGTACCAGAAGATTCAGAAGATGCATTTCGTCTTTTAATAGATAAAATGATTGGTCCGTATATGGGAAAAAATGCAAAGAAGGGCGTAAGTTATGCATGGGTTCCGAATCATATACAGGATGCAAATGGAGAGATGGCGCCAAGAGCATTTTTGAAATGTTTTGCATTTGCCGCAGAGGAAATGTTAAACAGCACGGGGGATGTAGCGGTCTTGGAAAAGGAGCGCGTGCTGCTTCCTACAAGATTACAGGCAGCAGTGGTTAAAGTTTCTTCCGACAGAGTTCAGGAACTGACACAAGAAGAATACCAATGGCTGCAAAATTTGATCTGCAGGCTGGACAAAAAAGCAATGCTCATGCAGCAGGAAGAGTTTCTGGGGTATCTCAATCCACAGAATTGGTCAGAGGCAGAGCGAGGCAGACTGCCGGGCAAGACCGCTATGGAGATTATGGAAGTGCTGATGACATTGGGAATCGTCATGAAAACCGCAGATGAAAGAGTTAATATTCCTGAAATCTATCTGCATGGATTTGGATTGAAACGAAAGGGCGGCATCAAAAGACCGAAATAAATTGTTAAGGGCACAATAAAAAGAAGCCGGGTTAGCCCAGGCGCGAAGATGTTGTGGAATGTTCTTAAAATCTGTGATATAATGCATTAACGAAACTGTAGAAATATAACATTAACTTAGGAACTGTGAATAAATAACACATGACAATTACTTATCGAAATGTCCATCTGCGGCATCAGAAACTATTGACATAAGGCATTGCCCTTTATGCCATTGCCTCCTATGCCTGCGATTCTCTTCTTTGCAGCTGAACATTTATATGGTGTACTTGTCACAAGTTATTTCTGAACAGTTCCTTAGATTCAGAGAAAGGCTCATTATATGAGTACAGTAAAAATACAAGCTATTCACAAACTGCAGACAGCGCTCTGTGTCGTAGCCCTGTCTGCTTTGTGTGTTCCTGTTGCAGCAGCAGAAGCCAAAACAGTATCCTCCTCACAGGACGTTACGGTCCCATTCTATGTAAACACGGCATCAGACAAGCCAGAGCCAGCCAATGTACGCATCCTGTACGAGACCTATCATGCGCGCCTTCATGCGATCAAAACGAAAAGCGACATCTCCGAGAATGGCTTCGATATCGTAGAGAGCCAGATTTTTCCATTTGAGCCTGAAATCAAACTGGAACCAGCCGCAGAATCCGATACGGATACTGCCTCAGCCGCCAGTGCCGCGGCGGAAGCGGAGACCTCCTCAGGGCTGTCTGTCATTCCGGCATTTGACAGGACATATCACCGGCTCGCACTGTTTCTTGCCGACGCAGACGGATCCATATTATATCGGACAGACCAGCTTGAGACGAACAGCCGCGTTCGCGGGCAGATGGAGCAGCCTGGGCAGGAGATTGCCTCTGTGGCATTTCAGGATTTAAACGGCGATGCGCGTACAGACATTATTCTCATCACGACCTGCGAGGACACGGACGGCAGGAAGTATAAAGTGGGCGATGTTCTTTTCCAGAGCGCAGATCAGCTTCGCTTTTACAGGGATTACAGGATCTCAGATAAGCTCAACCGCTTTGGCATGAACAAAAACGCCAAGTCGATCACCGCGTTTGTCCGTGACGGGGATTCAACCGAGTTTCTATATACGGCGCTGACCTTGAAGGAACTGCGCCGGCATGGGTTTCAGATTATTTCCGAGCAGTCTTACACCAGAACTTTTGGCAAGCTGGGCAAGCTCCAAGTGGTGCCGGGAACCTACCGCATTGCAGATTATGAAGTGTTTATGATCTACCTTGTCAACGAGCAGGATTATATCATGTCCGCGCTGCAGCCGATGGGAGAGTATGATAACCTGTATGCGCTCAAGGGGATTAACTGCCGCGATATTGACGGGGATGGGCTCAAAGATATCATCGTGCTGGCAAAGTACAGTTATGAGGATGAGAATCACAAACTTGCAGTGGCGAGCGATTACAGCATCTATTATCAGCGCACCGGCGGCTTTTCAGCAGATACGCAGATCAAAAGCCAGTATCCATGCAGGGATGAGGATACGATGCAGACACTTGTAGAGAAAGCCAGAGCTTACTGGGGGTGGAAAACAGACAATGATTAAAATATTGATTGTAGATGATGAGAAACCAATATGTGACCTGATTGACCTGAATCTGTCCTCGGCAGGATACCACTGCACAGCAGTACAGGACGGATTAGAGGCGATTGATTTGATCGAGAAGGAATCTTTTGATCTGGTGCTGCTGGACATTATGCTTCCCGGTGCGGACGGCTATGATGTCATGGAGTACATACGACCGCTGGGGATTCCGGTCATCTTTATCACAGCCAAATACGAGGTCAAAAACAGGGTGAAGGGCTTGAAGCTCGGCGCTGACGACTATATCGTGAAACCGTTTGACGTGGTGGAGCTGGTCGCGCGCGTCGAGGCAGTCCTTCGGCGGTACAATAAGACAGAACAGCGCCTTACGGCCGGGGATGTCACAGTTGACGTGGAGGCGCACCGCGTAATGAAGGGAACGCGTCAGATTGAGCTGACCAACAAGGAGTTTGGTCTGCTGGTGCTCTTTATGCGAAATAAAAATGTGGCATTATTTCGAGAGACCTTGTATGAAAAAGTCTGGGAGGGCGAGTATTTTGCGGACAGCCGTACACTGGATCTGCATGTGCAGCGTCTGAGAAAAAAGCTGGGCTGGGAGCATAGTCTTGTGGCGGTGTACAAGGTTGGATATCGTCTGGAGATATCCGAGTAAGAGGTATTATCATGAAAATTTCACTAAAAATGCTGTTATCCACGATTGTTGTCATGGCGCTGGCGCTGGGGTTGAGCGGATATTTTTTTGTCAATTACGTGTTTGAGACCTCACTTGCGCGGGAGGTGGGACAGGCGTCTGATGAGAATAGCATACTGAGTTTTGCCTTTGAGACGGCAGTGCTCAATGTGCCGGCAAGGTACAGCGTGCTCCCTGACAGCACCGTGGAGGAGATTGCGGCGAAGCTTGAGCGGGGCGGGCGCGGCACAAACCGGCTGATTCGCATAGCGGACGAGCAGAGGGAAGTGATGCATACCAGCGACGGATTTGATGCGGATGAACAGCTTTTACAGCAGATTCAGCCAGATACGAAAGCATACCGCGTCATTGAGACGGGAAACGGTTATTATGTGCACACTTGCGCAGCGGTCAGTGCGCTTGGCAGAATCCTTTATCTGGAGACCATGAAAGATGTCTCTGACGTGTTTACAGAGCGCGCGATGGGCTTTTCTCTGTATCGCAGGGTGACGCTGGCGATGCTCTTGTGCGGGACTGTAATTATGCATTTTATTTCCTCGCATCTGACCAAACCAATCCGTCTGCTCACCAGAGCGACAAGACGCATGTCGGAAGGAGAGTACACGTATCGGGCAAAGCAGGTGAGCCGTGATGAGCTGGGACAACTGACCTGTGATTTTAATGAGATGGCAAACGCACTTGAGGAAAATATCGAGAAGCTGGAAGCGGAAAATGAGACGAAGGAAGAGTTTATGGGTGCTTTTGCCCATGAACTCAAGACGCCGCTCACCGCAATCATTGGATATGCGGATATGCTGCGCTCTCATAAGCTTGACGAGGAGAAGAGCATTCTGTCTGCCAACTATATCTACACGGAAGGCAAGCGGCTGGAGGCGATGTCATTTCGGCTGCTGGATATCATCGTGGCAAAGAAAGAGGAGGTGGTGCGAAGCGGTGTAGCGGCAGCAGAGTTTTTTGAGTATCTTCAGGAGATGTTCACAGAGGAGAACCGAGGCATGAAATTTGAATTTACATGGGAGGACAGCACTGTCTGGGCGGAAGTCAACCTGATCAAAACAGTGCTTGTCAATCTCATTGACAATGCGTGCAAGGCGTCGGAGCCGGGCAGCCGTGTCAGCGTCCGCGGGAAAAAGCTTGAGAGAGGTTATCGGTTTGAGGTAGAAGATGAGGGCATCGGCATTCCCGTCGAGGAACAGCACAAGATTACCAAAGCTTTTTATATGGTGGACAAATCCCGCGCAAGGAGCAAGAACGGCGCTGGACTGGGGCTTGCGCTCTGCGAGGAAATCTTAAAGATTCATCACAGCGAACTGACAATACAGAGTGAACAGGGCAAAGGCTCCTGCATTGGATTTGTGTTGGGGGATAGTTTATGAACAATACATTGCGGTGTCTAGCCGTTTTATCGACAGTTGTGTGCGTGATCGCAGTCTCCATATGGGGACCGGAAACGCTTGCGAAATATAAGGACAGGGGCATCCTGAACCAGCCGCACATCGAGGTGGTGGAGCAGGCTGGAGAGGGGTATCGCTATAAAATGAACGCCAATGAGAAGCTGTATATATTGTCACGGTGCCTTGGCGCGCAGATGGTTTCCGAAAACGATCCGGCGAACACGGATCTTGCGTATGAGGATTTAGAGGGCTCTTATGCCTTTGTGCGCAAATATAACGGTCCTTCCGGAAAGGAAATCACGGATGAGCAGATTTATGCGACCTGCAATGAGGGGCTTGAGATGCTCAAGGCACTGGGGATTTTGCCGGAAGAAGTGCGGGAGGTAAATGCAGCCTCCTATGATGCGACGCTCTACTCAGCTATTGATGTGCTTGAACCGCGCAACAATGTGGCAGTATGGAAAATGGAGCTTTCAAACAGCCAGAGAAACGCTGACAAGGCAAACCGGCTGATTGATGCCTGCATTGATGCGGACGATGGCAAGATTTACGAGTTTTATGCGCGGACTTCCCTTGTGTGGGGAGAGATTGATACCGATGCGATCGTGGAGACGTGGCGGACTTATATGGGGCTGAGCGCGCCGGCAGCATACGAGTCTGACAACCCGCTGTTGGAGGCGACGCCCTATTTCAAAAAGTATGTATTCTCAGGTATGGGAGAGGGCAGAACGATTGTAAC
>CAMWJQ010000100.1 GCA_947174615.1 uncultured Lachnospiraceae bacterium | reverse complement strand
TTAATCCGCTGTATTTGTGCGGGAGATAGGAAAGAAAATTTGCTGTCCGACATTCTAACATCGATTGGGAGAAAGAAGTCATCTGGTTGACCCAGGTAAAAACCGGAAATCCATTAGAACTTCCCCTTCTTACAGATGTTGGTGAAGCAATCATCAATTATCTGAAGAACGCAAGACCAAAAACTGATTCGGATCATGTGTTTGTGAGACAGGTCCCACCTTATACGAATTTTAATCCGGGTGCAGTCGGTGCCCTTGTAAGAGTCCATCTCCAGAAATCAGGAATCCATCTTGAAGGGAAAAAGAAAGGTTCCCATACGCTTCGCCACAGCCTTGCAAGCCGTCTGCTGGAACATGAGATTCCGCTTCCTGTTATTTCGGAAATCCTGGGACATACAACTACTGAAACAACAATGACCTATCTTCGTATTGATATCAGCGAACTTAGGAAATGTGCATTGGAGGTGGCAGTCTAACATGACAAGAATCAAAAAATCTCCAACAATGACAGGCCCTTTTGCCGAAACTATCAATGAATTCATTCAATACAAAAGAAGCGCTGGTTTTAAATACGCAGATGAGCCGAAATGCTTATCCCGGTTTTGTCGTTTCAGTGAAGAACAGGGTGTCACAGAAATAGAAATATCTCGTTCTCTTGCGGAGAAATGGACAGCCCCCAGGGAAGGTGAATCTGAAAAAAGCCGTTCACACCGCATTACCTGCATAAGACAGTTTGCCATCTACTTGAATAGCCTCGGATATGATGCTTATATCGTACCGGAAATAAAAGGATTGAATCATAATTCATTTGTACCTTATATATTTACACACGAACAGATAACTTCTGTAATCAAAGCCGCAGATGAAACAGAACCACGGGAGGCTGCAAGGAGCATGCATCTGGCATTGCCTGTGATTTTTAGGATTCTTTATGGCTGTGGGCTTCGGGTATCAGAAGTTGTAGGACTTCGCTGCAAGGATGTAAACCTCAAAGAAGGGATTCTTACAATCCGGGAAGCAAAAACGGATCGTGACCGATATATCCCTTTATCAGATTCCGTGAAAAAAGCGTGTATATCCTACGCTGATAAAATCTGGTGGGAAAGAGACAGTGACTTTTGCTTTCCTGCGCCTGACAAGACCATGATCAGTCCCATGACTGTATATCAAAGATACCGCAGATATCTGGAAGCTGCTGGTATTTCACATGGTGGAAAAGGCCAGGACCCTTGTCTGCACGATATCCGTCACACATTCGCAGTCCATGTTTTGCAAAAGTGGATCAAAGAAGAAGCTGATCTGACGGCTATGCTCCCGATTCTTTCCACATATATGGGACACAAAACAGTGCGGTCAACGGCTGGGTATTTACGCCTGACAGCAGAAGTTTATCCCATTTCAAGCAGTTTGTGTATTTTTGAAATTTAATTAGTGCTATGTTTATTACAAAGTTGGTTATTCTTATTTCGCATATCATAAATTTAAGTTTGTAGAACGATATTACTGGAATAATTGACCGTTTTGAAATAATAGGTGTCCGTTTTTGGGCATAATTCCCCCTTTCCCCCATCACTGGGAGATTTTATCTTATCAGATCATCCAGTGTTATTTTCATAAGGTTTAGCAGTGCTTCTACCCTTTCCCTTGTTTCAGTACTTGACCATGCATAACTATATACGTCTGTGTCCTCTTTCTCAAAATAACAGTTTACACTGTGCTCGTACAGGAGCCTGTAGGTTGGATTCTCCAGTGTCCTTCCTCCCCAGCCAGCCCGGAGTTTTACATCTGGGTTTTCTTTTTTGTATTCTTTTAGCCCTTTTCTCATTCGATATTGGATCACTGCCCGGATCAAAAGTGACAGTGACAGCAGCATACTTAATGCCTTGATCCTTTCAGGGTTCTTTAGGTAGATTACGGATGCCATGCTCGGAGATTTCAGCTCCCTGAATGAATTCTCTACCACCTGCTGTCCCTTATATATCCGTAAAAGTTCTATGTCGCTCTGTTCCTCTTCCCCCACATTGCTTATAAGGACAATACACGAGGCTTTCTTCAGGTATTTGTCCCATTCCTTTTCGTTTACTGTTATCTCCACCGGTTCTAAATGGTACCTTTCCTCAATTTTGGGGACACTCCCTGCTTTTCTTCTTCCACGCGGTCATTTTTCCTTTATTTCTTTTTCTATACTGAACTGACACTGGAACAATTCTGTACAGGGCAGCTTTTCGAAACGCCGTAGTTCTTCCTCTGCATCTTCCCGGCACAGAAATACCTTCTTTTTCACTTTTTTTATTTCTGATTCCAGTTCTATCCGTTTTTTTCAGGTGAAGCTGTGACCTTCTCCTTCAAAGATGAACTTTCAAGGACCAGCAGACGCATGGATGCACCGCACACTTCTTCTTTAAAACAGCATCCCCGGTAACAGACCGCTTTTTTCCCGTTGTGGAACTTTCCCATATCCTCCCACCTGCATTCACTGTAGGCTTTCAGTATACAGCGTTCTTCCAGTTTTGCTTCGAAATTTGACGGACACCGCGACACAAAAGGGATACGGTTCTGCGGGGTATTCATGGATGTGACAAGGTCATGGGTTACCAGCCTGCTGTCTGCCACAAATACACCATACTGGAATCCCTTTTCCTGTATTTCTTTCAAATAATCTATGGCACGGGCATTCTAGGTGATATCCGATGTGGAACCGTCCTGAAGTTTTTGAAGGACAGGAATCCCTGACTCGTTTACGATCTGACCGACAACCACCTGCCTGCATTCCTGTCTGCCGTCTTTGTTGTATCCACGTTCGATCTGCAGCAGTTCATCCTTTTCCTCATCTGTCAGATCCAGGTTCTCCGTGTCATATTCCCCATAAAAGGAAATGGTTGTAGTATCAGCATGGAGCCTTTCGGTGGGAATCCCTGCCTGTTTTATGGCGGAAAGTGCCATGACCTGATACAATTTTTCGGGATCTGACTGTCCGATGCGTTCCAGTGCACGTCCGGCGTTAAAAGAGTTGACTGTTGCCGATTTTGATGCGCTGCTCAAGAAAAAACTGACATCGATCCCTTCAAAACGTTCTTCAAGATGTGTCAGGGGAATCCGTATGTCTGTAAAAGTGGAAAGTACAAGCAGCTGTGCCAGGTCACCTGGAGATACTTCCCAATGGTCAGGATCCCATGAAACGTTTTCGTTAATATACTCTGCAAGTCCTAATTGTTTCATTACAGAATGAGCCAGTGTCAGTATCAGGGGCAGCTTTCAGTTTACGTGTAAAGCCTGATTTCATTTGTAATTTAGCCATCGTTAATTCCTCTTTTCCCTTTTTACTATGTATCATACACTTTTTGGTTGAAAAAGGGAATTAAATCAATCTATTTTTTTGTCAAACTGCTTGATATGAGATATATGTATTTACTGTGTTTATTATCGTATTTATTGTGTTTCTGTTGCCTGCTTTTGTTGTAGGGAAGATGACCAAATTTGGATTTTTCTCTTTTAGAAAAAGTCTGTCTGTTTGCTTTATGATAGCTGGTATTGTGAACACGTTGTTTCTTTTGTATGTTGTATCAAAAGTTGTAGTAATTTTTTGGTTATGTTTTGCATTTATAGGGTTATTTCTGCTTCTTGTCCGAAAGAACATTAAAGTTTTTTATGCCAGTATACCAACCGTGATTATTTTCGTTTTCATTTTAGGTTTTGCAGTTCCGGTCAGCGTACCAGTTGCAAATGATATAGTAGCAAAAACTCCTAATTGTGCATATACCTTAAAATCCACAAGTGAAGATATGGCGATGTTCTGCCAGGAATTGGTGAAACAATATTATAATCGTGATGGAGCTGTGAAAGATATGTTTTCTTCTGCTTTGAATATTGATGCTTCTAATAGCTGGGGGACAGGTATTGCGATAGAGTCTGAGAACCAAGGAGAAACTTATTTTAAAGATAAATGATTTCCCTGTTTTTCTCCGGCAGAGAGGACAGGGCGGCGGCAAGTTCGCCATTGGTGAGGATAATCGTCTGACCGCATATAGTAACAGGGTATTGCTTGTAAGGGTCTATGAAATATTTATCTACTGTACTGAACGGGTAAAATTTTTCTTCTGTAAGGTATTCAAAGGATATTTCCCATGCCGCCGTCTGCTCCTGTCACGCCATGTGTTGATAGTAGCATAGCGTATGACAACTTTACAAAAGGCATTGAAAGTATATTCAATATGTTCTTTGTATGTGTTAAATTCGGTCATACATATCCCCCTTTCTCTTCTGAATTAGCTGTTCTTCTCTAATTTAATGGTTTGATACCGCATTTAACGTAAAGCTGCACATCATTCTTTTCTTCTCTTTCAAAACAAGCAATATGGAAAGAATAGTTGCAAGCAAATCACTGATTGGCTGTGCAAAGAAAATACCGTTAATTTCAAAAGAATCGGCATTACTTAAATGAATGGTACTAAAAAAACGATCTGCCGTAAAACTGTTATGATGATAGAGGGAGCCGGACGGTTAATTGACTGGAAAAAAGTGGTTGCTAACATTACAAACCAAGAAAGAAACGTATTGTTGTCAGTGAAAAAGCCTTGCAGTATAAAGACATGGTTATAGCGGACATTACTGCATTGGAAGATGAATTAACAAAAGATATTCCACAAAACGAGCTTGATATTTTCTTCAAGAAACGGAAAAAATGGTAGCCTCACAAAGCGTTGAAAATCCCTCTCATTTCTGCCATTCATATTGACACATAGGTAACTTGTTGCTATAATTAAAAGCGCAACAAGTTGCTAATCAGGAGGGCTACATGAATTTAGATGATTTGACTAAAAAATTTTCAAGTTCTACAGAGAACCAAAGAAAGGCTATTTTCAGTACATTGTTTATTGCCGGGAACAAGCTGCAAACGCTTTTTGATAACCATATTCCAGAGGTATCGTTAAAGCAATTTATGTTATTGTCAATAATCAGACAGTCAAAGGAACAGCTAACATTTACTCAATTGGGGAATTTGTTAGGCTGTTCAAGACAAAATATCAAAAAGTTGGCTGATGTCTTGATGAAAAAAGGGTTTATTACCATTCAGCAAAGCCCGCATGATACAAGAGCTATGTGTATCTGCCCCACAGAAAAGGTAAATGACTTTTATACAAATGATTTTTCTGAATACCAAGAGGAATTGAAATATCTTTTTGAAGTTTATACAGACAAAGAAATTGAAACTCTTTTTACCCTTTTATCAAGACTGTATGCGGGAATAGAAAATTTGGAAAAGAGGGTTGCCAATGAAAAAAAGTAGAAAGATGCTGTTAATAATCTTCTTTGTTGTCTTGTTTTTGTTCATTGGAGGAAAAATCATAATTGGAAATATAGTTGGAAATGTTCAGAATATTTCTGTATCTATGCCCGACCTATCGAATGTTCAAGACGGAAATTATATAGGTGAATATTTGATTACTCCCGTCCATGTGAAAGCTGAGGTATCAGTCAGCAATCATCGGATAACCAATATTGCAATTTTGCAACACGATAATGGGCTGGGAAGTGCGGCAGAAAGTATAGTCTATGATGTAGTAGAAGAACAGTCATTAGACATAGACGCAGTATCGGGAGCTACGGTAAGTAGTAAATGTATCTTAAAAGCTGTCGAAAATACAGTAGAAAATTAAAGAGGGAGATTTATGCTGATGAAAACAATCGTAATTTACAATTCACAAACAGGATTTACAAAGCGGTATGCAGAATGGATAGCGGAAGCAACAGGGGCTGATTGCATTGAATTATCAGCCGCCAAAAAGAGAAATTTGGCTGCATATGAAGCCATTATTTTTGGAGGCTGGGCTTGTGCGGGCAGTATCAGTAAAATTAGTTGGTTTAAGGGAAATATGGATCAATGGGCAGATAAGAAGCTGATTGCATTTTGTGTTGGAGGAAGCCCGATAGATAACCCGGAGATTGACATAGCCCTTAAACGGAATTTCAACGAATCGGAACAGAAAAAAGTAAAGACCTTTTACTGTCCGGGAGGATTCAATTATGAAAAAATGTCTGCGCCATCTAAACTGATGATGAAAATGTTTGTAAAAACACTTAAAGAAAAAAAAGATAAGACAGAAGCGGAAGAAATAATGGTAAAAATGATTTCTTCGTCTTATGACATTTCAGACAAAAAGTATATTGAACCAATTGTGCAATATCTGAAAAAATAACTGCTGGTTGTTTGGTTTGTTTGATAAGTGATAATTAAAGAGCGACAGCCCAAAGTGCTACTGCCCCTCTGAATTATAAAAATGTAATCGTAAACCATACACCGCCTTATGGACTTTACAGTTCCTGCACAAAGAAATGGAGATGCTTTCACATTGGGAATCCGATCCTTTTGACCTATTTTAAGAAAATGCCAAGCACCAGAGGTTAATAATACTGCCTATAGGCAGAACCGAAAAATGCCCTGAAAGGGCTTATTCAAACTACTGGCAGAGCCGGTGGTCAAGCCGTCTGGCTGTGATTTTTCAGACTATAGAAAAGGAATAAATGTAGAAACAGGCTTTATATTGAGGAATAATTATTGCTTTTATAGAATGCTTTATATATAATTTAGTTAAAAACAAAGACAGACAAATACATTTGGAAAGGTGGGCAGTCCATGTATAATCCACAGCTTGAAACATTTATACGCGTGGCAGATGCTGGAAGCTTTAACAAGGCAGCAGAGCAGGCATTCATCACACCCACAGCAGTCATAAAGCAGATGAACCTGCTGGAGGCAGAACTGGGAGTGCAGCTTTTTGAGAGAACCCACAGGGGGCTTTCACTGACAAAAGCAGGAAGTTCCCTTTATCAGGATACGAAGTATATTATCCAGTATTGCAGGGATTCTGTGACGCGGGCAAAAAATGCAATGCAGGAGAAAGCGGACGTGATCCGTATCGGCACGTCTCCTATGACGCCGGCGCAGGTGCTCGTGGAGCTGTGACCACAGATCCATGCCCTGTGCCCGGAAATTAAGTTCCGGCTTGTGCCATTTGAAAATACCCCGGAAAATGCAAGGGAGATATTGAAAAACCTCGGGCGGAACATTGATGTCGTGGCAGGCATTTTTGATGAAACAATGTTAAACCTGCGCCAGTGTGCAGGATTTGAACTGTTTAAACAGCCCCTGTGCTGTGCTGTATCGATTCACCACCGTCTTGCAGACAGGAAAAAGCTGGCAGTGCAGGACCTGTATGGGGAAAATCTGATGCTGATGCGCCGGAACTGGAGTCATTATGTAGACAGGCTCCGCGATGAGATCTGGCAGAATCACGGTGGTATCAATATAGTGGATTTTGATTTTTACAGCGTGGATGTGTTTAATCGGTGTGAAAACGGCAATGATGTGCTGATGGCGGTCCAGGTGTGGGAAAATGTCCACCCCTTATTAAAGGTCATTCGCGTGGAGTGGGACTATTCCATTCCGTATGGGCTGCTGCATTCCCGGACACCTTCAGAAACAGTAAAAAAATTTCTTTCGGCGCTGCAGAAGGTGCTATAACCTGTAAGTATATACTGATGAACCAATCGAGACTTCTATGGAAGTCTCTTTTTGTTTATACTGTAGAAAAGACAGCAAAATAAAGAAGCAGCAGGATTTGGACGGGATGTGCTGTCAACCTATTATACAGGCAGAGGGGGAGGTGTGCATATGAACAATTTTATTTTTGAGAACAATACAAAGACATACTTTGGAAAAGGCTGTGTAAAAGAATATCTGACCTGCCTGTCTAGGAAGTATGGGAGAAATGTGCTGTTTGCCTATGGGGAAGACTCCATTAAGAAAACCGGCATATACGATGAAATTATGGAAAGTCTTGGGAAAGCGGGAAAAAACATTATTGAATTTCCAGGTATCACGTCAAACCCAACTTACACAAAAGTACTTGAGGGCGCAGAACTCGCAAGGAAAAATAAAATCAATCTTATCATTGCAGCTGGAGACGGAGGTGTGCTGGACTGCTGTAAGGCAGTTTCCATTGCGGCGGTTTACGAGGGTGATTTCTGGAATGACTTCCTTGCAAGAACCGGTATCACGGATTCAGAACCGATTCCGCTGGGCGTTGTTGTCACCACATCGGGAACTGGGAGCGGAATGAACGGCAGGTTAGTCATTACAAACGAAACACTCAGGATCAGGATCGGACGGGATTATCCGGAGTGCAGTCCCAGATTTGCATTGATGGACCCCGCCTATACTTACAGCGAAACCAAATGCCAGATGGTATCAGGCGGATTTGACACGCTGTCCCATCTGATGGAGAATTACTTTACCAAACCGGATGAAAATAATGTTTCTGATGATATTTCCGAGGCTCTGATGCGAAGTACAATCCAGAATCTCAGGGATGCGGTTGCAAACCCGCAGGATTACACGGCAAGAAGTAATCTGATGTGGGAGGCTGCTATGGCAGGAAACCGCATCATGAAGTTGGGAAAACAGACAGACATCCAGTGCCGTCAGATGGAGTATCAGCTTAGTGTGTACACAAACTGCAATGATGGTGAGGGGATCGCTGTCCTGCAGCCAGTGTATTTCCGCCATATTTACAGGGACGGCGTTGCCAAGTTCAAGCGGTTTGCAGTTAATGTATGGGGAATTTCCGATACCAACAGAACGGACGAGGAGACCGCCTGTGCGGGAGTGGAGGCTTTGACCGGCTTTGCAAGGAAAGTCGGTCTGCCAGCAACGCTTCAGGAACTGGGGGTTGATGAAAACATAGATTTGAAAAAAATTGCTGACTCCTGCAAACTCCCAGCAGGGTACTACCAGAGGATGACGCAGGAGGAAATTCTTGAGATTTTTAGGGAGTGTTTGTAGTTTTTTGCAAGAAACGATATAAAATTTAGGAGGATTTCAAAATGAAGAAAAAACGTATGATGGCACTTTTAATGACTGGTTTTATGACAGTTTCCGTGATAGCAGGTTTTGGCGGCAGCGCCGTGTATGCTGCGCCGGGAGAGGAATCATCCGAGCAGGCGGTAATGCCTGAAACTGGGGATTCCGATATCCTGATGATTGCCAGACAGGGAATGTTTTCGTCGGGCGGTACGGTGACTGCGCCAGTGGAAGGAACTTATGACGCGACAATGAACTGGCTGGACGCGACACGCGCAGGGAACACGGCGCATGTGGATCACGCCAATGTATTTTATCAGATTCCTTTCAATGACAACGGGAATCCGATCGTGTATCTGCATGGATATGGACAGTCCCGCATGGGCTGGATGACGACTCCGGACGGACGCGAAGGATGGTCTGACCTGTTTTTGAAAAAGGGTTATCCGGCATTTCTGGTAGACCAGCCAAGGCGTGGCGAAGCTGGTGCGACAGTGCAGATGTCAACAGATGGTTTTCTGGATGCATGGAGTCAGGAGTCCAAGGCATACAAACCGGGGGATCAGGCATGGTATACACATTTCAGAATCGGGCGGACTGCGCCGGAGCGCTATGAGGGTTCTCAGTTTCCAGAGGGGGCAGAGGCACAGGATCAGTTTTTCCGCCAGATGACACCAAACACAGGCGATTATGATCAGGAAGTGGACGCGGCAGCACTCAGCGAAGTGATGGAGGATGTCTACGCGATGACAGGAAATAAGTCTGTTTTTGTCACACATTCCCAGGGCGGCGCAGTAGGCTGGGATGTGGATATGGACTATGTTTCTGCAATCGTGGCGGTCGAGCCGGGTGGAACACCAGAAGCTGGTTCAGAGCAGTATCAAAAGCTGCTGGCTGCTAGAGTTCCTATTATTATTTTATTTGGTGATTATATTGATAATGGACCAGTCGATATCAGGTCTACGGAGTTTTGGAAGTCCGTGCGTGACGGCGCGGTTGGATTTGCCCAGAGTTATAATGCGGCAGGAGGAGACTGCACTGTGATTAACCTTCCGGATCTTGGTGTTACCGGAAACAGCCACTTTATGTTTCAGGAAGAGAACAATGGTCTGATTGCGGATTATATTGCAGTATGGCTTGAGAGCAGAGGGCTGAATTAAACTGGCGGCTTATCAGATACGGCGTTCCCGCCCGATACAGGGAGAACGGAAACGCCGTTTTTGCTTGTCTGCACGGACCAGAGGCAGGGGGATAATTTCATTTTTCCGATGGTCATATAGGTCTGTTACTTATTACCATAAAGTATAAACTGATAAACATATGGAGACTTCCATAGGACAGTCTGCGCATTTATAATATAATCTGTAAGGAAGATAAGGAATGGCTGCATCCGTTCTTTAGAAACAGCATGAATGTTACAGAGGATTCAAAACAAAAAGAAGGGAGATTAGTGTGAAAAATAAATTTTTCACACGGCAAATTTGTGCTTGCGCCCAAATTCGCGGGCATTGGCAAGAATGGGGGATTTTTATGAAAATGATAATGAAAAAATAACAGCACGGAACTATATTTATGCACAGGAACAACAGAAAATTTGCGGATAAAGAAATGACAGATATGGTGCACCTAGTACTTGACAATGCGAGATACCAGAAATGCGCAGCCGTACAGGAGC
>CAMWJQ010000099.1 GCA_947174615.1 uncultured Lachnospiraceae bacterium | reverse complement strand
CATACGCTTCTATGATGTCCTCAAACCGCTGTGAAAACATGGTCACGGGGCGCTGTAGAAAATCCCACGCCGTCTCTTTCCCGTTTCCTGAAAGGTATAACGAGACGGTATCGTTGAGCCGGTCTGCATCCTCCTTTGTAAACAGATGGCTTCCGCCCGTGATGTCAAAATCCCTGTAGGAGATGGCGCAGGGCAGGCTTACATCCTGCGTAATGAAAAAATATCTCATGCTTCTTCCTCCCTGGCAAGACCGATCACCTGAAGCTGCTCTGCGCTGATTCCAAGAAACGGGACGCTCTCAGCCGGAAATACCGCTGCCGCAAGCTCCGCCCCGTCAAAGGAGGTGCGCTCAAAGCGGCATCCCCCAAAATCGGCGCCGCACAGGTTACAGCCTGAAAACGTGCAGTCTGTGAGTGTGCACTTTACAAAACGGCTTCCTTCCAGGTTGCAGTCCTTAAAATCCATGCTTTTTATCTCACATTCCTCAAAGGTGGTAAAACGCATGTCTGTCTCTTTAGGATTACAGTCCTGATATGTTCCCTGATACCAGTAGCTGAATATCATTGTGTCCGGCTTATGTCTTACCTTTGCAAGCGCCTCCGTCCATTCGGACGATTCTTTCTTTGTTCTGTCCGTCTGGAGGAGGGTTTCTGTCTGGTCTCGGTACTGCCCCCACTTTACAAGCCAGTACGGCGTGCGGGCCACGCTGTCAAAAATCCCTTTCTTCTCCCAGTCTCGAAGACGCCAGCGCAGAATATAGCTGACAGCCGTGTCATAGACCAGAAGCTGGTCAAAGAGAAGATGTTCTATGTCATAGCGGTTTATGGCGCCCCCGTATCCCTGGCTGTCCTCTGTAAGTGCATTCTGCAGATCGATCAGGGGCGCAAAGAGATCGCCCGCATCCACATAGACCTCCACCGGGTCCTCATCGAGATACCACTGCATATTTAGCCCGTGAAGCATAATGCGGTGCCTGCGGCTGATAAAGTCAGTCTTTAAAATCGAGAAATACAGAAAGCTTACCGATTCCTTTCCCTGTTTTTCCATCTGTTCCCCCAGACGCTCCGCTGCCGTCCTGACCAGTTCTTCAAGTACCTCTGCCCGTTCTATGACATACGCTGTGATGCCGTTTCGAAATTCCGTGATTTTGATGGAAGCCTTCTTTTGATAATCCTGCAAGGCTGTTTCTCTGTCCATTGCTTTTCCTCCCTAATCCAGCTTGACCTCTGTTCCCCTGATCAGCATCTTCCCTTCCATGGACGCAAGCTGTCCGCCCTGCATGCTCTGCATCTGGAACTGCTCTTTTACATGGATGGTCAGATTTTCCTCCGCATGGAGGGTTATTTTCTCCTTTGCCTGCACACAGACAGACTCCTTGGCATAGATCGTTAAGCTTCCGTCTGTCAAAATGCGGATGCCGGACTGTCCGCCGCAGGAGAGGCTGGCTTCATTTGGATTGAGCGCCAGCTCCTGCCCGAACCTTGTCCTCAAATACCTGCTGTTTGGATCCTGCATCCGGTCGCTTCCTCCCTGCGGCGCTTCATAACCGCTCACCGCACTGAGCGCTATTGCCTCCCCTTCTGCCTTGGAGGGAAAATAGATGCGTACATCATCTCCGATCTCCGGCATGCAGTACCAGCCGCTCCCATCCGGTGACGCCGATATCGTGGAATATGGAAACCAGTGGACTGCCCGTTCTGTGTGTATCCCGTCAATCTCCATCGCTGCCTGTATCAGGTTCTTTTGTACATTCACTACCTTTGCCATGAGCGCCGTCCCGATCAAGTGCATGGGATAGGAGGTCTGCACGGACAGTCCTTTTTTACCCTGCATCCAATAAGTGCCTGTCAATTCCTGGGCGTCAAAGGAATACCTGCATGCATACGCTGCAAGGGACTGCCCCTGTATGAGCGCTGTCTCAAAAATTCCCATAAGCTGCTCTGAAGCGATCACATACTGGGTAAAATCCGCCGGATGCACCATACGCTTGCTGGCTTTCAGATAATAATAGGAGCGCATATCCTTATTCATTGCCAGTACGCTGTAGAAAACGGCGGATTCTGGAAATGCCGGCACGCCGGCATAAAGGCTGATTCCGGGTACGCGGCTGTCCGGCGTCAGCAAAAGCCCTGCTTTGGAAAGAACCCTTTTTAAGAACACCCAGTCTGTCTCCTCATACTGGATGAGTAAGCCTCCTGTCTGACGGCATTCCCCCGCATAGATCAGGCTGCTTTTTTCGTAATCTTTTAAAATTTCCTCCGCCAGTGCCTGATAGCTGGTCTGCGGGTCCTGAAATGACCGGGAATGCTTCCTGCGGTCCATCAGCCAGCTTCTGCTTTTTCCTTCAATCCACGCCGTTTTCATCTGCCCGGCTTCTGTGATCTGAATATTGGACACAATGCCGGAGAACAGGATCTTTATGCCATCTTTATCCTGTATGGATACTTCTATGTCCTGACAGTCCGACACGCCAAACAAAAGCTCCTCCTCATTGTCAACATAGCCGCCAAGCATCAGTGTGCTGTGCTCCCCGATATGGGACTCGATCTCACACGAAAGGATCCTGTCAAGAGAAAGTCCAGTGATTTTCAAGTCATGTAAGCTGTACATTCTACACACCTCCGCTAATTATTCTCAATGGAGTACGCCTCAATCCTGACAGTGTCGTCCGTCATGCAGATTTCGCCGCCCGCGTCATTTTTGATCTGTATCTGGGTGCCTGCTGATGCCTCGATCATGCCGTCCTCTTCTGTCATAAAATACACCGCGCCCTCCGAATAAATCCCAAGATCTTTTTCTTTCTTGACCTTCATCTGTATCTTTCCGTCATCTGTCAGCATAATATCGCCCAGAAAGTCCCCGACGCATACCTCAATCCCGCCCGCAATAAACTTTACGCCCTTGCCGTCCGGCATGATGATGTCCTTTAAGTCTGGATTGCTGATGGGGCTGTCCTGCCCGGGTTGAGATTCTCCTTCAATGTTTGATACAGCATATCCTTCGCGCTCATCTCCTGATGGAAAAAATATTCTGACTGGATCCCCCGGCTTTGGCATACAGTACCAGCCGCTTCCATCCGGTGAGGCAGCCACTGTTGAATACGGATAAAAATATTGGTCATCGCAGAAGATCAGGGCATCATTTTCCAGCGCTGCACGGATCTGGTTTCGTCTGACTTCTGTGACTGTGCCATACTGGGACACACCGCACAGAAGCGGGTTATTGTACCACGGAATCTCCATTCCTTCCCGGAAATACAGCGTGTATTCACTGACCAGAATCCCCTTTCTCAAATGCCTGTAAATCTTTCCAATATACAGCTCCTGTCCATGAAATACCGTCTTTACGCCCAGCGGCAGGATATCACCCGCCTCAACGATATAGCATATCTGCCCTTTCCGCTCCTTCTCTGCACGCTCCGGCGCCGCATCGCGCATCACGGTACAGGGGAGCGCATCCCAGTCCGTCTCCTCAGAATCATCCGTAAGCCCCATTCGCATGCAGATTCCCGGCATGGTGCTGTCTGGATAAATGCCGGCGCCGTAATGTGAAAGCAGTCGGTTTAAAAAAGCCCAGTCTGTCTCCTGATACTGCACGGCAATCTGCCCAAGCGGCACATCCGGCACAAAAAACAGTGCCTGGCTGTCAGGATAGAACTGCATCACGCTCTGGAACAGCTGGCAGGAGGACATCGCCGTGTCCTGAAATGTAAAATCCAATTCGGATAAATCCATCATGTAGCTGCTTGTCACTGCCTCAAGGTGGATCTCACACCGACCGCCCACTGCTTTAACCTCCATTCTGACAGCAATCCCCTGAAAGATGGATTCCAGATACTCCCCCCGGTCTGCATACAGCGCCACATCGCCGTACTCTTCATATAAGAGGTAATCCTTTTCTCCCTCCTGTGCCTGAGCGTCTGCATACATGCGTCCATGCTTTCCCGGCTCCTCAATAATGTTCAGCTGATACACGGACAGCAGGGTCTCCCCCAGCATCAGCTGAAGATTTCCATATGTAACTGCATCTGTCATGAGACATCTCCTCCTTGGCGGTTCATCTCCTCAATCACGTGGACGCAGGCCTCCAGCAAAAGCCCCATGCCCTCCTTCTCCTCTTCCGGGCAGTTGAGCGCGCCCGCATACAGCCTGTCATCCTTTTGCATGTGGAATATCACGTTGTAGAGCTTTCCTTTTGCGGTAGGCATCGTGCAGCACAGATACTCCATGTTCCCAAGAACCTTTTTTTGTTCCACCTTCATATGCAGATACATGGCTCTCATGCTGCGCTCCATCCCCTCAATCCACTCCTCTATGCTGTGCAGGGTCTTTTGGCACGGCGTGTCTGAAAAGGTCATGGTGACATGGTGCCTGTTGCTTGCTAAAAGCGCTGTATCCGGCTCATCGTCTGTCACATCAAAGAAATCCCTGATCGATGGTATGACAAGCCGCCCGCTTAACAGCTTCTTTTCCTCAAACTCCAGCTTTAAGGTGTACAGATACTGCTTCTTTTTATGTATCCCGTCAATCAGCTCTTCAAGCGTGTATTTGATATGGTTTTTGGGGTCATACTGCGCTAAGAAGCTTCTGTTTTTTTCTTCCTCTTCCCTCTCCCACTGCTGTCTGATATACAGTGCGATGGAACGGTCAATCTCCATAAATGACGTCTCCTTTCTTGTAGGAACTGTTTCCGGACGCTATTATCCTCCATTTTTATTTTCACCATAAGAAAATGCACAGAATTTCCTTTCATTATTGTTGAAAATATTGTTTTTTATATAATTTTCCGCTATATCTGTCTTTACGCCTGATACCGACTGCGCCAAAAACTCTGCTCCTGCCGCTGCCATAGTACGTTCCCTCATGCCTTCGTCTGTTTTTTCACTGTCTCTGCTGCTTTTATTTGTCGAAATGCCGCTTTTATAACGCAGTCCTGTGCTTGAGCTGACACGGATATTCCCCCCGGTATCAAACAAAATCTGTCCGCATCCGTATTCTCCGGCAAATACGCTCATTTTCCGGTCTGCTTCGATACAGAAATGACCATTCAAGCTGTCCAGTCTAAAATCATTTTCCGCTTCCAGACAGATTTGGCGCGCTTTCAGTACAACAGTACCATCTTTCAAAAATTCAACCTGATTGGATTCATCAGCCTGTATTTGTATCCCTGTTTCCCCAAACACAAATCCATTCTCTTGTTCGTTTTTCATTGCCTTATCGGTCACATTCTTCACTGTGCCAGGCTTCAAAGAACGGCGCATTGCCCTTGTCACAATGGCACAGCTTCCACATAAATCCGTACACAATACCTCAACCCTGGTTCCTTTTGTTGGCATATAAAAACATATTTCATTGTTCCCTTCACTGTAATACGGAAACCACGAATGCTCTCCGCTCTCAGAAAAAGCTTCATTCTCAAAACACAGCCTTATCTGATTTCCTTTTATCTCATTTACTTCAGCACTTAACCTGATTCCCTCCTGTGCCAGCGCATCTGGAGACGCCATGCAGCCGTCAGTTTCCTGTACCAGCTCCATGCAATAAGCTATTTCTCCTTGAACAAGACAGCAGTCACATGTTTTTACGTAATACCATTTCCCATGGAAATACAGACTATAGCCAGGATGGTATCTCTTTCTCGTTTTGATGTATAATATTTCTTTTCCACTCTCAAACTGATATGATTTCTTCCAGAATCTGATATTCGTCAGTTCTTCCTTCTCCCCTGTCAAGCCAACAAAAAATTGAACTTGTTCCGAAGCACTGTTAAGTGACACTTTCTTTCCCATCTGCGAAGCCAGCCTTTTAATAAATTCCCAATCCGTTTCCTGATTCTGTACAAGCAGGGAAGGAAATGAAGAATCCAGACATGTCCCACCGTCAAAAAAAGCATGATACGGTTCCACAACGAGTTCTAACAGCCTTCTGTATGTCCTGCTTTGATTTTGTATGACTCGTTTCAGTGGTTTGCAGTCCAGAAGGAGACTAATCGAATATGCACACAGTTCAAAATAGATCACGCCTCCCCTCTGATGCAATTTCAGTTCATGGATTCTTCCAGCGAAAACAGTTCCATTTTCTCCATCAGAAATGGTTATCTTCTGGCCTGTCATTGCCTCATTTGCATCAGAAGTGCATATTCCTGATAACACCGCGTTTGTATGCTGGTTCAGCGATTCTCTGATTTCTAGCTGATGCAGCTGGATGATCTCAATTGTTGATTTTATTGTAAGTTTCTGATATTGATATTTCATCTTAATCCTTCCCTATCTACATTTTAATCTTAGTTGTTATAGGTATGATATCCACCGGAATCCAGTCCTTGTTTTCGTAGACGGACTCTTTAACTCCAAACCAGTACTGCTCCGATTTTTCAGGTTCTATTTTCAAATAATCCTCTTTTGTATTTGTTTCATATACTCTAATCCACAGCCGACACCCACTTCCTTCTACAAACTCATTATAAAAATTAACTGCTATTTCCTGCATTTCTATAGTAAGCTCTGTTTCATCGAATCCTGACTCCGGCGGAAAAATAACAAAAAGATTTATTTCAGTCTTTGGCTTTATATTGTCTAATGCATCTTTAATCCCACTGTTTTCACAAATTTTTTCCCCAAACGAAATATCTGTCCATGTAGGAACTACAATAATCTTACACGCTTCCTCTGTAATTTCCTTCCAGTTTTTTTTAATCTCATAGCTAATTTTCCTGCTGATAAACTTCCAACAATAACTATCCCTTATTTCCAAAACTCTTTTATCATCCGACGATACAGGATACACTTCTGTCCAAAAAGCATATCCATCCTCTTCATCTTCCCAGGCTATAAAGTAATACATAGAATAATATACCGCAAAGGGAATAGGACTTCTGCGTTCTGCTTTTTCCTTGGGATTCACACAAAATTCACGCCAATACTTTTTTTCCAGATAAGCCTTTATATTTTCAGGATAGGCTGCAACAAGTTCTTTCTTCCGTCTTTCTTCCTTCCAGCTCCTGATACAAGTAACTCCTATTATAGCTAGGCATACTATAATTCCAATCTTATCCTTTATGCTCATCTTTTCTCCTATTCTCAGATATGCATCTTATTCGATCTATCTATCAAAACCTCCATTATGTGCTGGTTGCCAAAGCTGGCTATTTTTTCTGTTTTATTCATCACAAATTAAGAAGCAGGAAGCACAAGAGCAGAAACTCATAAAGCAGTATTTACTCCATACATTGTTTTATTTTCTGTTCAATTAAGAGATTTATCAGCTTTTCACACTGCCTTGCAATCGGTTCAAGTTTATCGTTAACAGCATCCTTTGCTTCCTCTTCTCTTCTGGACAGCCATTTGCCCATGGCAATACCCGAAGTGAATGAATCCATTAATTGATCATTTGTTTTTGCATACCGTTGTTCTAATCGTTTACCCTCATCCTTTAATTCCCCTTCCTTGGTTGCTTCTGATTTTTCTCTTTTGGACGCCTTAATTACTTTCCCTGAATCCGGACCCTCCAACTGTCCATTATGCACGATTTCAATCATGCCTCCCCTTAGGCAGCCCAATACAGATTTCTTCAGTATGGCTTCCTCTCCCCTAGGTCCCCGAAGTTTATCCGGATCTGTCAAAAGCCAGTCAAAGCATATATCAGGCTCACATACGCGAAGTTCTGCCTTTTCTGCATTCCAGTCTATCCGAGAACATTCCAACGCATCCATTTGAATATTTTCTTTTTTATTGTCAGTCTTTACTGCAACACGCTTTCCCTGAATCAGATCTGCACGTTCCTCTGTTACTGCCAGGCTTCCGATTCCGCTGCAGTACTGGCATGTTAAGACTGCGCCTTCTACCACGAGACTCCCTTCTGGCTGAATGAACAACTTTTTCTTCATCTTAACTCCTGTGATTTCTTCCAATCGGGCAAGGATTTTTTCGGTACGGCTGTTACGTACACGGTCATAGATTTTCTCTGCATCAAAAACTGCATCCCACATTTCATCACTCCACTTGGTCTTGCTGTTTGTTGTATACATAGCTCCTGCTAATCCTTTTGCTGTGCCTAGCATGCCGCCACGCCACCATGAAAAATTGTCCGCCGTATTTGTAATCACACCCAGCCCATCATATATTCCATTTGGACGGTATCGGTTTACCCTTTCACAGGCTTCCGGCATCAAAAAATAGTTTGGCTTGTGGGCATGGAAAATCGACATCTTTAGGTTTTTGCCAAAATCTGCCGTTGCATATGCCGTATCATCAAACAGCACCCCCGAATCGATGTACTTTGTATTCGATATCCGCCCTGTCTGCTTCAGCAGCAGGCTGACAACATCGCGGTACTCATTGATATTATGGATACGGTTCAGCGCATTCTCTTTCCGGCTGTCCGAAATATAGTCTAGGAAGGCATCGGACACACCCTGACCGTCAAAGGAATAGGCTATATCAACCATCCCCTCCGGCAGCATATAGGCAACCACTGCAGCCATGTTTCCCCCTTTAGAATGCCCTGCTACGGTAACATGGTCATACCCAGAATTTACTACATACTGTTGTGCACGCATCTGGGCTGGTGTCCGTGATGAAAACAGCCCCGAAAAATTATCCGCCCACTGGTAGTCACCGGCTGTTCCGCGGAAAACAACCATAGGCTTTATTTTGTTATTAGGGTCAACCAGTGTCAATGCACGGAAATCGGTATCTTCTTCATTCACAAAATTCTTAATTTGCATTGACATTAATGTCTCTGACTGCTCAATTTGGTTAAGTACCTCTTCATATTCTTCTAAGGACATTTCTGCTCCAACATTTTTTCTTTTTTCTATAATTGATTCTTGATCTTCTTCTGCATTTTCATCTTCTTTCATCGCTGCGTCTGGATCTTCTTCTCCTGCATTTTCGCCTTCTTTCATCGTTGATTCTTGATTTTCTTCCTCTTGCTTTTCCTCTTTTCCTTTATTTTCATTATTTCTGATAATTGCGTCTGGATCTTGTTTTATTAACGCAACGACATCTCCCACTGTGAAATTATCACCAAGATTTTCCTGTACTGATTCGATTAAACTGGGTAATTCTTTTCCATAAATAAAAGTTACCATTCTTGCAGCATCAAGTTCACTTAATTCTTCCATATGCGCCCCCTATACTTACTCCTGCATTTCAATTTTTTTTCTACGTATTAATTCCACTGGAAGCCAGTCTTTTTTTTCATATTCAGACTCCTTTGCTTTTAACCGATATTGTTCCGATATTTCAGGATCTATTTTCAAAAAATCCTCTTCTGCATATGTTTCACATATACAGACCCAAAGACGGCACCCGCTTCCTTTTACATATTCATTATAAAAATTGGTTACTATTTTCTCCGTTGCTATGTCAAGCTCTGTGTCCTCCAATCCCAACTCTGGCGGAAAAATAACAAAGATCCTGATTTCAGTCTGTATATTTTTTAATGCATCCTTAATCTTACTTTTTTCATAAATTCTTTGTCCAAAGATACCGGACCACAAAGGCGGAAATGTAATAATCTTACATTCTTTTTCTGTAACTTCTTTCCATGCTTCGCTCATCGCATCTCTGATTTTACTGCTGACAAACTTCCAACAATAACCATCCCTTATTTTCAGCACTCTGTTATCTTCCAACGACACCGGATACACTTCTGTCCAAAAAGCATAACCATCCTCTTCATCTTCCCAGGCTCTATATTCACACGTAAAATAATCGGGTTGCGCGAAAGGAATCGGACTTCCGTCGTTGCTTTTCGGCTTGGGATTCACACAAAATTTACGCCCATACTTTTCTTCCAGATAAGCCTTTACATCTTCTGGATAAGCGGCTATAAGTTCTTCGTTCTGTCTTTTCTTCTCCTCTTTTTTTTCCCACCGGCTCCTGCAGCAAGTAACTCCTATTATTATCAGGCATATTATGATTACAATCCGCTTCTTTGCTCCCATACTTTCTCCTTTATTAGATATGTATTTTTTTCGATCTATTACCCCGGCAATTATTAATCGACTCATCTATAGTATTTAATATTTGTTTATGATACTCAATAGCCGAATCAGTATTGCGACGTCATTTTACCATGCCCACTATTATATTTTCCGCTTTACACACCAACAGCCTCCACACATTCCAATTTTATTCCAAGCATATTACGTCTTAAAATACTCTCTGCCACATCAACGCGGATTATAACTGGCTTTTGTATGACGCCATCAACGCGGAAAACTGCCTTCTTCCCAATTTTCTCTTTATCCAGCAAAATCTTTTTCCATGTCCCATCGGGATAATACACCGTTTTATCTGCCAGACATTCCAGGCACTCCAGCTCAAAAATCCAATAAGTGTGCTGTTGACGCTCTTTCTGGTCAGTTAACAACACACAGCTGCAAGGCAGATCGGGCACATAACACCAGAAAACGTCTTTCAGCGTTGTTGATAATAACGGAAGCGGAAATTCCAAAAAGTCCGGATATAAATTCTGGCTGCTGGTCTTGACTTTGGTTTCTGGCTGCCTTCGTTTCTATATTCATAACAGGCATAAATCCCCTGTAGC
>CAMWJQ010000098.1 GCA_947174615.1 uncultured Lachnospiraceae bacterium | reverse complement strand
CGATCAAGATGATCTGTGATGGGCTGAATGTTACGCTGGATGAATTTTTTCATTGTGGGTTGTTTCAGGATTTGGAACAGGAGATTGACTGAAACCTGGACAGTATCCTCGGCGGCGGGGCGCTTGTTTTGCAGAATTGTGGGCATAGGGTAATACCTGCGACAGGGCAGGCGCATTTTATTAAATTTTACGAAACTGGCTTGACAGCGCCCGCGTCATCATTGATAATAAACAAGTAACAATGAGCATACAACGAGGAGGAAAATATGGACAGAAAAGTTGCAGTGTTATTAAACGAACAGATTAATAAGGAGTTCTACTCTGCGTATCTGTATCTTGATATAGCCAATTTTTATACAAAAAAAGGACTGGACGGGTTTGCAAACTGGTATGAGGTGCAGGCGAAGGAGGAACAGGATCATGCGATGCTGATGTATCGGTATCTGCAAAATAATGGGGAGGAAGTGACGCTTGAGGCGATCGACAAACCAGATAAGATCTTTGATACACTGATGGACCCGCTCAAGGCAGCGCTTTCGCATGAGCGGTATGTGACATCGCTGATCAACACAATCTATGGCGTGGCGCAGGAGGAGAAGGATTTCCGCACCACACAATTTCTGGATTGGTTTGTCAAGGAGCAGGGAGAAGAGGAGAAAAACTCCATGGACCAGATTACCAAGATGGAACTATATGGCGATGACTCGCGCAGTTTGTATATGCTTAACAGCGAGCTCGCGGCACGGGTATATTCGGCGCCGTCACTGGTGTTATAATTCCGTTATCAGATCGTATCGGATAATAGAGGGAAAGGTATGGTTTTCGAGCCGCCTTTCCTTTTTTTGGCAGAGTATCGAATGGTAAAGTTACGTTTTGAAAGCAAATTTTGCATGGATTTTTGCCCGTTACTGTTCGGACAGGACTTGTATATATAAATTAGGTTGCGATATCTTCCTCTTAATGATATAATGTCAAAAGTCATGAGAAGTTAAAAGGAAAGTAAGGCGCATACTTATGAAAATAGTAATCTGCGATGACTGTGTCGAAGATTTACAATATATAGAGCAATTGCTGGAAAAATATACAGAAGCGGCTTCGGGCGCTGATTTTGTGATTGAAACATATTTGGATGCTGCCATCTTATATGACAGGATTCAGGAGGGGGAACGGGCTGAGATTTATATACTGGATATGATTATGGCAAAGCGGACAGGGATTGATATTGGCAGTCTGATTCGAAAAGCTGGAGAAGATGGAGTGATTATTTACGTTACCTCCTCCGATGATTTTGCATTGGAGGCATACAGTGTTCATGCTGCGCGCTATTTGCTGAAACCCGTCAGCGAGGAGAATTTTTTTGAGGCGTTGGATTCTGCATGGTTGTCCGTCAGGGAACGGCGCAGACGGAAGTTTATGGTAAAGACAAAGGCAGGTACCATAGGAGTGCCTTATACGGAGATTGAATATATAGAGAATTATGCCAGAACACTCAGTATCAGTCTGGCGGATGGAGAGCATATCAGAAGTATTTTTATCAGAAAGTCGTTTGATGAGGAGATTCGGGAACTTGCAGGGGACAGAAGCTTTTTGCAGGTACACAAATCCTTCCTCATTAATATGGAACATGTGAAAAGGCTGGAGCAGGGAGAAGTCGTGATGGATAGCGGAAAACACATTCCTGTCAGCAAGACGAGAGCAGCCGATGTGAAAAAGGCGTATCTGCTGTTTCTGTCAGCCTGCTACAGGTAAGGAGCTGTCCATGAATTATAAAAATATATCCTATACAATCAGTCATCTATTTTTGATGCTGTTCATGTATCTGTTTATCGTGCATCGGTATTCCAGGAAAAAGACGGCTGGAATCTGTATAGTTTCATTTTGGATGTTGAGAATCACGGATTATCTGAAATTAAATCTTTATCCAGATAGTCAAATGTGCTATTTCTTTGTGACGATTTTTCAGATTTTGGTGACGCAGTGCACAGGGGTCTTCATTGCAAAACACCGGAATGGCAAACTTTTGTTTGCAGGACTCAGCGCGTCGAATTATGTGATTGCCGGAAGTGTCGCGGCAACAATTTTGTATATTTGGACGGAAGATCTGATGATTTCTATGATGGGAAGCGTAGCGATTCATGCAGTCATACTTTTCATCTTATATGGTCGGATCCGATCGATCTGGCTTCGGTATCAGGAAAAAGAGACAGAGGGAAATTGGTGGGAGCTGTGTTTGATACCAGTGTTTTTTTATTGCGGCTTTTGTACACTGGCGTTTTTTCCGATTAAGCTCGAGGATAATCCTCAGAATATTCCGGCAGTACTGTCATTTATCATCACAATGTTTGTCGCCTATGTGGTGGTGATACGATATCTGGAAAGCGAGTCCGAGCGGACAGGAATTTATTGGAAGAATATCTTTTTTGAGTCTTATATCAAGGGACTGGAGGATCAGTATTACTTGGTGCAGCGGTCAGAGCAGAATCTCAAGATCCTTCGTCATGACATGCGGCATTATTCCAGTATGATTGACTCGCTGTTGAGTCAGGGCGCCTATGATGAGATTCGGAATGTGACAGCACATATCAAGGCGGTATCGGATGAGAATAGGGTGGTCAAGTACTGCGAAAATCTGATGGCAAACTCGATCCTCACACATATGATGGAAAGGGCGCGGCAATGCGGCGCAGCGGTCCGGCTTGAGGCGGTCGTTCCAAGGGAGCTGCCGTTTAATGACTATGAATTTGCAGCGGTGATTGCCAATCTGTTAGAGAACGCGGTGCGATGCGTGAGTGCGTTTCACAGGAAGAATAAGCTTGTGGAGGCAAAGATTGAATGTGCGGATGGGCATGTGCTGATTCATATACAGAATGAATACGAGAATGAGATCCAGATTGATGCGGCGACAGGACTTCCGCAGAGTCAGGCGGGAGAAGGACATGGATTGGGGATGCAGAGTGTACAGGCATTCTCGAATAAAATTGGCGGCAACATTGGCTGCTATTGTGAGGAGGGGGTTTTTCATTTGATGCTTTTTGCGAAAATTTAGGAAGATTTTGTGAAAAAACGGAAAGATGGCATACCACTTTGCATGATATAATGGAGAAGATGGGACAGAAAGAAAGGCAGGGATTGGTATGCAGAAGATTTTTATAAAATACGTGGTAGTCATAATGACAGCAGCAATATTCATGATACTCTTTATCAATGGATTATTTAATAGTCATACGATGAGAAACCAACAGTTCAAGACATTTCAGGCAAAAATAGATCAGATGATACATACATTGGAGAATAACCGAATGGAGCTGGCGCTGCTGAACGAAAATCTGGATGCGGATTATCTGACGCGTGCGCGTGCAGCGGCTTATGTGATGGACCGTCAGGAGGATGTGTTGATGGATGTGTCCAAGATGCAGTATCTGGCAGATCTGCTTAATGTGGATGAGCTGCATGTCATTGATGAAAACGGGATTATAGCGTATGGCTCTGTCTCTCAGTATGTCGGTATTGATATGGAGGACCATGAGCAGACACGTGCGTTTCTGGCGCTGCTCGACAGTGAGGACGAGGATGCATACTTGATTCAGGAGCCGCAGCCCAATGCTGCAGAGAATAAGATAATGCAGTATGTCGGCGTGGCGAGACAAGGGCGAAAGGGCGTTGTGCAGGTTGGTTTCGAACCCAAGAGACAGATGGAGGCGCAGTCGAGAAATACATATGATTATATTTTCTCAAGATTTCCGACAGATATCGGCGAGGAGCTCTTTGTGGTGGACTGTGATTCAGGCGTTGTGCTGGGACATTCAGAAGATATTGACCGCGATTTTGGCAGGGAGTACTATCAGCTGGATTCACTCCTGGAGTGCACTGAGGGGGCGTACAAGCCGGGGGCGGAAGGCAGAAGCATGTATGTTGTCAGCAAAAGGTATGAGGATACATTGATCTGTGCAGCGCTGCCCAGAGAGGCGCTGGTTCAAAAACTGTTGACGAACACCTTGCTGACCTTCATTTATTTGTTTGTGATTGAGATCGCTGTGGTGCTGTTATTAAATTATCTTGTCAAGCGCAAGGTGATCGACGGGATTCATCATATTATAAAAAGTTTGTCTGCGATAACGGAAGGGAATCTGGACACGACTGTATCTGTGGGCGGGAACCGCGAATTTGAGGAGTTGAGCAGTGGAATTAACACGATGGTCTCGAGTATTATCAATATTTCAGATAGAATCTCCGCAATTATTGACATGAGCGGATTCCCGCTGGCAGCTTTTGAGTATGAGAGCGGGGCGAATGCGGTGTTTGTCACTTCAGGTCTGGGCACGCTGATGGACATTTCGGACAGGGCAGTCACGGAGTTTTGCAGGAATGCAAAGAAGTTTGATTCTTATATTCAGCGGATTACAGCGCTGCCGATTGAGGGGGAGACCGAAGTTTACCAGATTCATAACGACCGATATGTCAAAATCCATATGTCTGAGTCCCCGACGGGGAAACTTGGCGTGATTACGGATGTGACACAGGATATTATGGAAAAAAACAGAATGCGTTATGAAAACACGCATGATCCGCTCACAGGACTTTATAAATACCAGCATTTTCGACAGCTTGCACAGGAGACGCTGCGGAAGCTGCCAGATGGGGAAGTATGTGCGCTTGTCATGCTGGATCTGGATTATTTCAAGGGCATTAATGATACATATGGACATGATGCTGGAGATCGGTATCTGCAAAGCTTTTCGGCAGTGATGAGCGCGATGCCTCAGGAGCATTTTCTGGCGGCGAGACGTTCTGGCGATGAATTTAGCATGATGATTTTTGGATGCGCAAACCGGGATGAGATAGATGGCTGGTTACATGATTTTTATGAGCGGCTCGGACAGAACCATGTCATCCTCTCAGACACTGATTCAAGAACGATCAGCGCTTCCGCGGGCTATGCGTGGACGGACAATGCGGATGCGGAGATTGTGGAACTGTTGAGTCATGCAGACGAAGCCTTGTATGAAGTGAAGCGGGAAACCAAAGGAAACTATCAGGAGTATTGTCAATCGTCCTTCAACGTGCTATAATATTTTATTACAAAGCCGTTGGAAGGAGATGCAATGAAAGCAACAGAAATACTAAAGACATATTTTGGCTATGATTCGTTCAGAGAGGGACAGGATGTGATCATTGAGTCCATTTTGTCTGGCGAGGATGCGCTGGCGATCATGCCGACAGGTGCGGGCAAATCGATTTGCTATCAGGTTCCGGCGTTGATGCTTCCAGGCATTACGCTTGTGATTTCACCGCTGATCTCTCTGATGCAGGATCAGGTCAAATCCTTAAATGAGGCGGGTGTTCATGCTGCGTTTATCAATTCTGCGCTCACGGAGACACAGATTGCCAAGGCGATGCGGTTTGCTATGGAGGGCAGGTACAAGATTATCTACGTTGCTCCGGAGCGGCTGGAAAGCGCCGGATTCATGCAGTTTGCACGGACTGGGCAGATCTCCATGGTCACAGTCGATGAGGCGCACTGTATCTCGCAGTGGGGGCAGGATTTTAGACCCAGTTATCTCAAAATCGTGGAATTTATAGACTGGCTGCCAGTCAGACCGATTGTGAGTGCATTTACCGCGACTGCCACGAAGGAGGTCAAGAGCGATATCGAGTGCATTTTGAAGCTGAGGAATCCGCGCGTTGTTGTCACAGGATTTGATCGGGAAAATCTGTATTACAGCGTGGAGCATGTCTCTGGGCGGCACAAGGATGATTTCGTCATACAATATCTCAAAAATCATGCGGATGAGAGCGGAATTATCTATTGCGCAACCCGCAAAAATGTGGATATGCTGTATGAGAAACTCTCCGGGTGCGGCGTTTCGCTGACACGTTATCATGCGGGAATCGACAATGAGACACGTAAGAAAAGTCAGGATGATTTTATTTATGACAGGGTGCAGGTGGTCATTGCGACGAACGCGTTTGGCATGGGGATTGACAAGTCCAATGTACGCTATGTGATCCACTATAATATGCCGCAGAGTATGGAGAACTATTATCAGGAGGCGGGGCGCGCGGGGCGTGACGGCGGAACTGCACAATGTATTCTGCTGTACGCAGTGCAGGATGTGATGATTGATAAGTATCTGCTGGAAAACAAGGAGTTTGAGGGGATGGCAGCGGAGGATATCGATCTGGTCAGACAGCGGGACAGCCACCGGCTTCATGTGATGGAGGGGTACTGCAAGACCACGACATGCCTTCGCAATTATATTCTGGAATACTTTGGGGAAAAGGTGTCTGTTCCATGTGAGAACTGCGGCAACTGCCATCAGGAATACTATGAGCAGGATATGACAATGGAGGCAAAGTGGGTCATTAATTGTCTCGCAGAGACAAAGGGAAGATATGGGATGAATATTGTCACCGGGACGCTGACAGGTGCAAAGCGCGCCAGAATCAGGGAGGTCGGCGCCGATACATACAAATCTTACGGCGTGCTGGAACACTGGAGTGAGAAGGATATTCGGCTGCTGATCGACCATATGGTTACAGAGGGGTATGTCATTCAGACAGGCGGAGAGTACAGTGTGCTCCAGATGGGCGATATCCACACACTCAAGGATGAGAATACACATGTCATTGTCAGAAAGGCAAAAGATCGGAAAGAAACCACAGGGAAGCAGAAATCAAAAAGCACAGATATGCTCACCAGTGCGGGATACAGGCTGTTTGAGCGCCTGCGCCAGCTGCGTCTTAGCATTGCGAAGGAGGAGGCGATGCCGCCTTATATCATATTCAGTGACAAGACGCTGATTGACATGTGTGTCAGGATTCCGGGCGATCAGCGAGAGATGCTCATGGTATCTGGGGTTGGCGCAAATAAGTATAGCAAATATGGCGAACGGTTTCTGGCGGAGATCACATCGTTCATGGTCGAAAATCCCAGGGCGGTACTCAGTACGCCGACAGAGAAAATTTGATAAAGGAGAATGCGCTGTGAGATACACATGGCTGCATGAATATTTACTGGAGAAAACTGGCGTGACAAAGGAGCGCAAAAAGGAGTGACCATGCACTGAAAAAGCAAGGAGGTGTCTGACAGGTTGACAACGAGAGAAGAGGCGTTAAATTACGGGCTGACCTTCAAGGGTGTGTATCAGGATACACCCTTTCATGATACGAACTGGATATTGGTGCGCTGCAAGAAGAACAGGAAGGCGTTTCTGTGGACGTATGAATATCAGGGACAGATGCGCATCAACGTGAAGGTTGCGCCGGAGTGGCGGGATTTTTGGCGGAATACCTACGCTTCCGTGATTCCAGGCTATCATCAGAACAAGGAGCACTGGAATACGGTGATTCTCGACGGGAGCATACCCGATGAGGATGTAAGGCGGATGATTGCGGAGAGCTATGATCTGGTTTGCCCAGAGAGAAAATAAAAAAGAAATTTAAAAAGAAAATAAAGGAGAGATGTTATGGCAGTTCAATATGATGTATCGGCAACAGAGCTGATAAGATTGTTTGGCTGTAATAAGCCAGCTGACGGGGAGCTGTGGGAGGTAAAGATGCCTTCGATTCTGGATGAATTTCTGCGCCTGGCGAAGGACCAGCCACTGTTTGAAACGTCGGATATCTGGTCTGGAGAACCTTATTTTTTCTATGAAGACATCGAGGAGCGGATTGCGGATGATGAGGAATACTGGGAGGAGAATCCAGAAGAGTTTGAGGAGGATGAGTACTATCAATTTTCAAAGATTCCCCGAGAACAGTGGGGAGAGCAGATGCCAAACTATCTGCAGATTGGGAGTGATTACGGTGTCGGCTGTGTGACGTATGGAATCTGTGAGACGGATCTGGACAAGGAGGACCCGCCTGTTTATTACTGGAATGAAGCCAATTCGATCAAGGATTGGCGGGTGCTGACGAATACGCTGTCAGTGTTTCTTGGCGGGATTGTCTGCGATGTTCTCTCAGGCATGAACTACCCCACAGCGGAGAAGGTTTTGGCGAACGACTCATGGGCATTTGATAAAATGGCGCATATTGCGCTGCTGGCACAACGGCAGATAGAACTCTCCAGGATGAAACAATATCCGTCATTTTACGGAGAGGATGTTTTTTACCGCATCTGTATGGATGCGGAGGCAGGAACAGTGTATCTCGTCAGAGATAACAAAGAACTGCTGGTGATACAGAAAGTACGCTAAAAGGATTGCATTTAGAACAGATGTGTGATAAGATAGAACAAACATAATTTTGGAAAATTTGTTTGGTGATTCTTGTCACACATTTTTAATTTTTATGAATCTGAGGAGCTGCATGAGTTTAATGAATCCGAACAATCAGAAATTTATACAATCCAATGAAGAACACAGCGCGGCTGCAAACATGGGCGCTAATATAGAGCTGCATACAACCTCGGCACAGACGATTATGGAGAAGCTGACAGTGCTGACAGATGCTGCCAAGTATGATGTGGCGTGCACCAGCTCCGGCGTTGACAGGAAAGGGAACGGCAGGGATATGGGAAACTGTGTGGCAGCAGGCATCTGTCACAGCTTTTCGGCGGATGGCAGGTGCATCTCGCTGTTAAAAATATTGATGTCAAACGAGTGCATATATGACTGTAAATACTGTATCAACCGCAGAAGCAATGATGTTCCGCGGGCGACTTTCACGCCTGACGAGATCTGTGAGCTGACAATGAATTTTTACAGGAGAAATTATATTGAGGGACTGTTTTTGAGTTCTGGCATTATCCATAATCCAAGTTACACGATGGAGCTGCTTTATCAGACACTGTACAAGCTCAGAAAAGTCTATCGCTTTCAAGGCTATGTGCATGTAAAGGGAATTCCGGGTGCAGACCCAATATTGATCCAGCAGACGGGATATCTGACAGACAGGATGAGCATAAACTTGGAGCTTCCTACAGCGGAGGGACTTGAAAAACTTGCGCCAAATAAGCACAGAAAGACAATTCTCACGCCGATGCGCCAGATCCAAAATGGCATCACGCAGGGAAAACAGGAGCTTGTGCAGTACCGCAATGCGCCTGTGTTTGTTCCGGCGGGACAGTCTACGCAGATGATTATCGGTGCGACGCCGGAGAGCGACTATCAGATCATGTCTGTCGCGGAGGGGTTATATGATAAATTTGGCATGAAGCGCGTGTTTTATTCTGCCTATGTGGGGGTCAATGAAGATCAGGCATTGCCGTCTGTCCAGACAGCGTCGCCGCTCTTGCGCGAGCACAGATTGTATCAGGCAGACTGGCTGCTACGGTTTTATCAGTTTCGGTTAGAGGAGCTTTTGAATGAGAAGCACCAGAATTTCAATGTGCTGCTGGACCCAAAATGTGACTGGGCATTACAGCATTTAGAGCAGTTTCCGGTGGAGATCAACAGGGCAGATTACCGGATGCTTCTGCGCGTGCCTGGCATTGGCGTGAAGAGCGCCCAGCGCATTTGTAAGGCGAGAAAGAGCGGCGCATTGAACTTTGACCATCTCAAAAAAATTGGAGTGGTTTTAAAACGTGCGCTGTATTTTATTACCTGCAGTGGAAAAATGATGTACCACACAAAGATCGAAGAGGACTATATCACGCGGAATCTGTTGGCGGAACATGAGAAATTACCGTTTGACAAGGATGGTATGACTTACAGACAACTGTCGCTGTTTGATGATTCGCAGGAGAATGCAGGGATTTTTGGGGAGCAGCAGCATTTTTCAAATGCGCTCTAAGAAGGGGGAGGCAATGGAGGAGTATGTTTTAATCTGTGAGGACAGTATAGAAGGTATTCTCACAGGCGTCTATGAGGCATATCAGTTGAAAAAGGATATGGGGATAGCAAGTCATGACAGTATCCGTCTTGCAGTGAAAGAACCAGATACACAGCGTTTGTTTACGCAGTATGAGCATATACGGACGGAGCAGGTCAAGGCAGGAAAAGTCACGGACACCATTATCAGACAGCTTGGGAATGATACCTGGTACAGAATCAGTATGGCGATGGTTTCCGATTTTGAGGATAAGGCGGATGCAGTATATCATACGATCGTTCTTGGCTTGAAGCTGCATGATAAACAGATCACAGACCGCTTGCAGGAGGATTGTGTGCAGCGTACATTCAAGTGTGCGCGGGCATCTGAGAATGAGCTGTGCCATCTGAAACAGTTTTCGCGTTTTTCGGAGCTGCAAAATGGTATGTTATATGCAAAAATCAATGCGAAGCATCATGTTCTGCCGTTTTTGATGCCGCACTTTGCTGACCGGCTGCCCGCTGACAATTTTGTCATCTATGATGAGAACACACAGACATTTGGGCTTCATGCCAGCTATAAGAAGTGGTATCTCATGCAGGGTGCAGCATTTGACGAGGACAGCATTGTGTATTCTGAAGTCGAGGAAGTATACCAGGAGCTGTTCAAGCGTTTTTGTGACAGCATCGCCATCGAGTCGCGCATCAATCCCAAATTGCAGATGAATATGCTGCCGCTGCGCTTCAGACCGAATATGACGGAGTTTCGATAGCGGAACATTTCCTGAGGAACAGTGCCTAAATATTCTCCAGGATACGAATATCCACCGCAGTATAATGG
>CAMWJQ010000097.1 GCA_947174615.1 uncultured Lachnospiraceae bacterium | reverse complement strand
GTCAGGCATAATTATAGATAGAACAATGTGATGATATAGGAGGCAGTATGGGTAAATTTGTAAAAACAGCAAAAAGGTTTGTCATATTTGCGATATCGTGCGTTATAATAACGCTATGCCTTTCAGGCTGTGCTGGTGAGATAACGGAGGATGATAAACTCAAAGACATTGAGTTTACAGTGGTTGGGGAGGATCAGCAGCCGGAATCGCTCAAGGAGATTATTGCAGAGAAATCAGCAGACCCATTTCAAATCAGTTACACGCTGGGCGAGGAGCTCTATATCGCAGTCGGGTACGGCGAGCAGCCAAGCGGCGGCTATAGTATCAGCGTCAATGCATTCTTCGAGACGGAGGAAGCGCTGGTATTTGACACAACGCTCATCGGTCCCGGGAAGGCAGAAAATGTAACCAATACGCCGACACGTCCATATATCGTGGTAAAGACTGAGAATATTGAGGATAAGGCGATAGAATTTAAGTGACATCTGTGGTACAATAATCAGGAATGGGCTTACAGACACCACTTCATTCAGTTAGAAATGAGAGTAAGCAATAGGATACATAGTATAAAATAACATATGATTTTATACTGAGAAAACGATAGCAGAGCAGCTGCTTGGGAAAGAGAGGTAAGAACGATGATAGTGATAAAAAACGGTATTGTGACAGATCCGGCAAACGGTATACAAAAACAGGCGTCTCTAATTATTAAAGATGGGAAAATAGAAAAAATAACTGATGATATCAAAGGAATAGAAAAAATAACATCAGATACAGTGACAGAGAAAGACAACGACAACGAATGTACTATTATTGATGCGGCAGGTTGTATCGTGGCACCCGGATTTGTGGATGTGCATGTGCACTTCCGGGATCCGGGGTTCACATACAAGGAGGACATCGAGACGGGGGCAAAAGCAGCGCTCAAGGGCGGTTTTACCAGTGTGGTACTAATGGCAAACACAAAGCCGGCTGTCGATAACATAGATACACTAACATATGTTATTGAAAAAGGGAGGAAGACAAAATTAAAAGTATATACCTGCGCCACAGTCACAAAGGGGATGGCAGGGAAGGAACTGACCGATATGAGCGCGCTTCTGGAGAAGGGCGCTGTGGGCTTTACGGACGATGGGATCCCGATTATGGATGCCGCACTGATGGAGTGTGCCATGAAAACAGTGGTTGCACTTGATGTGCCAATCAGCCTTCACGAAGAAAATCCAGCGCTGATCACCAACAACGGCGTAAACCACGGCAGGGCATCTGAATATTTTGGAATTGGGGGTTCGCCGCGGGAAGCAGAGATTTCTCTGATTGAACGCGACTTGGAGATTGCATTGAGAACAGGTGCGACCTTAAATATCCAGCATATCAGTACCAAGGAGGGCGTGGCGCTGGTCAGGCAGGCAAAGCAAAGGGCAGCAGAATTAGGGATGAATAATATCCATGCTGAAGCGACGCCGCATCATTTCAGCCTGACAGAGGAGGCAGTTCTTCGGCATGGAACGCTTGCCAAGATGAATCCGCCGCTGCGCGAGGAAGCGGACAGACAGGCAGTCATTGAGGGATTAAAAGACGGCACGATTGATCTCATCGCTACAGACCATGCACCGCACAGTGAAGAGGAAAAGAAACGAGTTCTTACGGAGGCGCCAAGCGGTATTATTGGGCTTGAGACTGCACTGCCGCTAGGCATCACCAATCTGGTCGATGCTGAGCAGTTTCCGATGGATCTGCTGATTGACAGGATGTCGGCAGCTCCGGCGCGCATGTACAAGCTTCCCGCGGGAACATTGTCGGTGGGTGCTGCTGCGGATATTGTCATCTTTGATGCGAAAGCTTCGCAGACGGTTGGGGAGTTTGCATCGAAATCCAGCAATTCACCGTTTACAGGGCAGAATCTAAACGGCGTTGTAAAGTATACAATCGTGGATGGCGTCGTAGCATATCAATCCGAATCGTGAGAAAGACAATATGAAAAACCGAGACGCAGGTCTCGGTTTTGATGTGCAGCCCCATGCAGAAAGAGTATGCCGTTAAGGCGGTGCATGGAGACTGCAATTATCATCGTATAAAATTAGGATCAGCTATTTGGCAGTTTGAATTTGCTGATCAGAGAATCCAGTGTTATCGCCTGTGCAGAGAGCTCCTCACTTGTCGCAGAAGCTTCCTGTGCCGTCGCAGAGTTTGACTGGACAACTTCGGAAATCTGATTTACGCCAAGCTCTGTCTGCTTCATTGCCTCTGCCTGTTCATTTGCCATCTCACTGATGGACTTGGAGGAGTTTGCAATGAGTTCAATTCCCTCTACCACGCGGTCGATCGAATCGTTTACAATATCAACTGTTTTGCTTCCGTCAGCGATTGCACTCAGGGAAGTCTCGATCAAAGTTCTGGTCTCAGCGGCAGAATTTGCACTTTGTTCTGCCAACTGGCGAATCTGGTCTGCCACGACAGCAAAGCCTTTGCCTGCTTCGCCTGCTCTCGCCGCCTCGATGGAAGCATTTAAGGAGAGGAGATTTGTCTGGGATGCGATGTCCTCGATTTCAGATATGATATTGCCTACCTGCTGCGATGCATCGTTGATGCGGGACATTGCCTCCATCATTGCCTTCATTTCTCTGTGGCTGCGTTCAGCCTCGTCTGCATATGTACGTGCCTGATTGTATGAATCGCCTGCGTTGTTAGCAGTGATGCGGATATCGTCTGAAATTGTGGTAATGGTTGCCTGCATTTCCTCAACTGCGCCAGCTTGGTCCGTTGCACCCTCCGCAAGATTCTGGGCAGCGTCGGACAAGTTGCTCGCACCGGCAGCTACCTGCGCAGATGCCTCACTGACAGACTGCAGTGTCTCAGCCATCTGTCTCTTTAAGAGACCCATCGCGGTCAGAATAGCTTCAAACTCGCCAAGGTACTTAGACTTGTCCTCACTGGTAGCAGTAAAGTCCGCAGAAGCCATTTTATCAAGAATCATTGCCACATCGTGAATGATAAACTGCAGCGATGCAGCCATGCTGGTCGTCACTGTGACCATCTCAGCCAGCTCATCCTTGGTCTCAACGGTCGGGAAGGGTGAAGAAAGGTCGCCCTTTGCAAAAATATCCAGACGCTCTTTCAGTTGATCAAGCGGTACAGCGATGCTGTTTGCGATCCCCTTGCCTAATGAGAGTGCAAAGATAATAGAGCAGGCAATAATAATGATAATGATTACGGTGAGACCAATGATAATAAAGGTGAGTGTAGTAGAGACTTCTTGTCCTTTATCAACTTTAATTTCCATAATCTGTGTCAGTTCTTCATAGATTTCGTTGTACATTGGAGCAAGCTCGCCAAGCGCCATGTCCTGTGCTACTTTGCACTGTTCACGGTCCGTAGTGGCGCCGAGATTGATGATCTCTTCCTCAAGCTTCCAGTACTCTGTGAGTTTGGAGCTCAGTCCGGCGTATAATTTCTTGTTCTCAGCAGTTACCATACTGGATTCGAGGGCGTTGAACTCTTTAGTGAATGACTCTTTGTAGTTTGCGCGGTCTGAGAGCAGTTTGTCGATGGCATCCTGTTCATCGTAACCGATAATGCCGCGCATCGCGGATCGAGTGTCGGCAAATTGGGTCATCGTTCTGCCGATATCACCCTGTGAAAAGCCATAATTGGTAAGGGCTGAAGCATACAGCCGCGACATCACGATCATTGTGATCAGGATGACAGCGGATACCATGGTCAGCATACACGCTACTGTAATAAAGGCATGAGACAGTCGGTCTCGGATTTGTAGATTGTTCAGTTTTTTTAACATAGTACTAAATCTCCTTACATTAATGATATGAACTATATCTTCTTATTTTTCTGCGCAATGAGACTGCATGAAACCGTTCAGTACGCTTAAAAATGTAAGCAGGAGTTAACAATCTGATGATACAGTAACAGGATAGATATATTGACTGTATACCATGTAGCAAATGCGCCATTTGGTACTAAATAGTTATACAAGTATATAATTTTTTGAGTGCTCAGGATAAATAAAAATATATGACTAAATTATACAACTTTTTATTTAATTTGTCCAATGATTTTGGCAAATTTTTACCTGTCACGATTGTTCTATTTATCAATAATTTTAATGTTTGAACATTTTTATTCTACAATTTCGAGCAATTTGCCAGTGATGTCTGCCATATGTGAAGAAACCTGTTTGGTGTCCTGCGAGATGCGCACGTTGTCCTCCACAACATTAGAGATGCGTTCAATCTGATTGACAGCATCGGACACAATGCGCACATTCTGCTGTACCATATGAGCGATTTTGGTGATATTCTGGTCCGCCTGTTTGATATTTTCTACGACATCGCCAAATGCATCAACGGTCTGGTCGGTAATCGCGCGACCATCTTCCACAGCATTGATGGAGTTCATAATCAGTTCGGTGGTCTCTCTTGCCGCCTGTGCGCTCCTTGCCGCGAGTTCGCCTACCTGTGTCGCCACGACAGCAAAGCCTTTGCCTAAATCCCCAGCTCTTGCCGCCTCAATGGAAGCGTTGAGGGAGAGCATATTGGTCTGCTGCGCGATGGAATTGATCTCGCCGATAATTTTTTCAATCGCCATTGACATCTCGCTGATTTTAAGCATGGAATCTTTTAAGAGTGTCATGCGGGACTGGGTCTGTATAATCTGCTCTGAAGTATTGCTGGTGGCGGCAGTGATCGAGGCGGTGGCGCTCACACTGTTATTGAGCTCCTCAGTCAGTTGGTTCATAATCTGCTTTAGGTCTGCAACTGCCCGCTCCTGTTCGCCGGTGCCATTAAAGATGTTGTCGGCGTTTGTGAGCGTTTCGCCAGATACTTGATTGAGATTCTGACAGGCATTTTTGACATTTCGAATCAGGAGCTGATTGTGTTCCATATCCTGTTTTTGCTGTGCGATGAGCGTTTCGTTATCGCGGATGCTCTGGCAGATACTCTCAACCATTTTGTTGATGCTGTCAGAGAGCATGGTAAATTCCGGATTGCCGCGCTCGTCGATGGTGATGCCAAAATTTCCGCTGGCAATCTCGCTCATTGCATGGGAAATGCGATTGATCCCCTGCACAATTTTGTCATCTACCATGCGGTTAATCATAAATAACAGTGTACCAAAGATAATGAGCATACTCAGGGATACCACGAGGGTTTGACTGGTGCGTCCGGCATAATATTCGCCGGAGGGCATAAATGTTCCGATAATCTGACCGTTGTATTCCTCTGCCATGTAATAGCCGCGCACACCGTCTATGACAGCTTTTCCCTTTCCTGTGAGTGTGGATGGAAAACCTGCGCCTGTGGCGGGGGTGCCGATCAGTTTTTGGTCTTGGTGTGCCAAAATCAGTCCGCTTGCGGCGTCAATGGCGTAGACATAGCCCTTCTCACCATAGTCAATATCCTTGAGCACGACGGATATTTCTGTGCCAATCAGCATTTTTTCCAGAACCTCTGGGCGGACACCGACTTGCACAAGTCCCTTGGTGTCCGTTCTTGCCACACCAATATACTGCATGACGACTCCCTCTGCGACATTTACTTGCGGCTCCTGTACAAGTTCTATGGAAGGGTTCCTGACAATGACCATAAAAGCGTTGGACTGGTCTCCGCTCTTCATGTCAAATCCTACATAGGCATCAATGGTGCTGCTGGTAATGATGCCATCCTCGTTGATGATATGCAGTTCATTGACCATCAGACGTTCCTTGATTTTGTTGAGTTTTTCTTTGTTGTCTGCAATCGAGGGATCTGCAGCAAGCATGTCTGCGAAGGCTCTCGTCTTTGCTAAGCTGTCCTGACCGAGATTGTCCGTGAGCTGTGCGATGGTTTCTTCATTGTCTATGAGCTTTTCTTTGACATCTGTGAGCTTTGCCTGACTGGCGGAGGTGTTGGTGGACTGGCTGACGATAGTTTGTAGAATAAAGATGGCTGTGATCGTAATAAGCAGTGCTGCGAGCATGTAGGTAAACAGTCGAGTAGTAAAAATTTTTTTCATAATGGTAAGTACCTTCCTTGTTGTGATGATATAAGTTCTAGTTTTTGGCAGATATTGACATTATTATAACTTTTTTCGATGGTCTTATCAAGGGTTTGGACAATCATTGTGAAAATATTGTGAAAATAAAATCCATGCGGAAATTGCAATGCGAACAAGGTTCGCTATGCAAATGGATTTTTACTCGCTGCCGGTATGTTGTCTCAGAGAAGGATTGTCAAGTGTGTTTGTAAACTTTTCCATGAAACCAAACAATCTCAATCAATATCTTGACCGCAATCCAGAGCCACAAACTATTGACAAGACGGAGGAAAAAGTCAAGATTCCCTCTGTTAGCTACAATATATAATCTGCTGACTTTATAGAAATTGCTTTCTTGGATATAAAAAGAGCTGACAGCCTGTGATTTCTCACAAGTCTGTCGGCTGTGCGTCTGGCTCTTTAGATGATGTGTTATTCTACCTGATAAACGAAAGTTTTTATTTCTTTTTTGTATTTTTTAGGGAATATACAACGGTACTGATGAAGGCGCACAATATGAGAATATGCAATATGGTGTGATATACATCAGGTATATATTTGCCCTCTATTTGTAACCGTGTATTGTGCCTGAAAAATACTCATTCTTTCTTTCTAATGTCCCCATAAATCCATCATTAAAAATAGTATACCATTCGTGGCAGATAAACTGTATCACAAACCACATCGCAAGCCATACGATTACAAACCATTTACCAATTTGTTCTTTAACAATGAACAATATCACAACTATAAAATAAATCAGGAAGAATATACCATCCTCTTTATATGACCTTGGAACTAAACAATTATTTCCAAAATATAATCCTGTCATATCCAGAAAAAACCATAGCAACAATATCAACTGTACTATAATACAATGTGTTTTTTTCATGCTGATACCTCCAAATTGAAAGTTATCCCTGCCTTTTTATCAGTCGATGCTTGAATGCTCTAATCCTTGCACCATAGCGGCTTGAATATAGCAAACCCACTAAAAGCATTCCAACTGCAAACCCCTGTACAATATCCAAATTCTTTCTGGGTTTCAACAAATAACATTGCTTGTAGTACCTTTGACTGCGTTTTATAAAGCTCAAGATAATTTTTCCCTAAAAAGAGGGTATGAATATTTTCTCGTTCACTTACACTCATGGCTTGCCTCCATATTCCGTTTTATCTCTTTAAATACTTTAAAACTCTTTCATTAAAGTCTTTTGCTTCTTCATAAACTGCGTGTCCATAATCTTCATATAAATATAATTCACTATTACTAACCTTATCTGCTATTTCCTTTGAAGAATTCACACCTACAATACTGTCTTGTTGTCCTCCAATTATTAATGTGGGACATTTGATTTTATATAAATCATCATATACATTATGAGAAAGACAAGAATTTGCTTGAATAATAAATCTCTCGTAATCCTTCGGTTTGCAAAATCTCCATAAAATATTATAGTATCTTCTATATTTTTCTAAATATTTTTCGCTATAAGATTTTTCAGCTGTATCTATAAATATATTTTTAAAATCTTCTCTCTCCGCTAACTTAATCCAGTTTCCAACAACATTATTTATCATTTCATTAGTCTTTGAAGATGTTACTGCTAAAACCAATTTACTTACTCTTTCTGGACTCATAATTGCTATACATTGTGCTATCATCCCACCTTGAGAAACTCCCATTATATAAGCTTTTGATATATTAAGTAACTTCATGATTTCTACTATATCTTGTGCCATATCTTGTGTTGTAAATCCATTTGTTAAATTATTTCTTCTGCTAAACACATATACTGTATATTCTTTAGCAAATTGTATATACATTAATGCAAGTGGAATAGCCATACCCTTAACTGTTCTTAGCCCATCTCCAAGCCCCGGTATTATAATTAGATTTTTATTTCCTATACCAAAACTTATGTAATCTATATCACTTTGGTCTATCTTTATTTTGTGATTTTTCGCATTATAAAACATTACCTCAACTCACTTTCAAACCGGAAGTTATCGCTTTCTAATAATCCAATCGTCATCTTGGGTTTTTCTTTCTGCATAGTAACCGCAAGACATATCCTTTAAGGTACTAACAGAGTTATCTAAATCAAAAACCCTTTTTAAAGATACTAACTTTGCTTCATCTGTTTCGTGCGTTTCCCCGCATAGAAATTGCCACATTCCGTCATCTTCATCGTGTGATACATATAGAATAGGTGCCTGACGCTCCAATATATGACAACAGATAATCGTAGCAGTATCAGGTGAATCATAAAAAGGAAATTCCATGTCTGTTACTCCTTTCAAACTTCGACTTTTCACTTTTTGCAACTTCCCGACAAACTTCAATTGTCGTGTTCTTTGCAACAATAAAATATCAATCTGTCGATATCTTTTACTTCGATATAATATCAATTTCTTTTCTGCTTTACACAAATGATGACTGCCATAATAATCATTGGAATCATACTGATAATACCAATATATGCCGGGCCAAGGATTGCCATATCCGCATACTCAGGTTTAGTAAGATAAGCGAATATGGTAAATGCATTGGTTGCACCATGCATCAGTGATGGAAGCCAAATCGTTTCTGTCTTTTCATACACATAATCACACAAAATACCCATCATAACAGTAAAGAGGCAGAATACAATCGGACCGAGCGCCGGGGCTCCAATATATTCTTTACCATATTCATAACCAGCAAATATCATAACTGGCCAGTGCCAAGACCCCCAAATTACACCACCCACGATACGTCCTTTAGTGACACCAAGTTTCTCCTTCAAGTATGGGTACAAAACACCTCTCCAACCGACCTCTTCACCTAATGCAGCAAACATATTAAAAAATGGTGCAAAAGTAATTGCCTGAATACTGGAAATCAGTATATATATTGGGATTGTTAATCCTTGCGCTTCCAGCTTTTCTAACGCACCAGCCTCTATAAGTCCGCGCAAGGTCAAAAATTCTGAATCAAACGCCTTGGGAAAGATTATAAAAAACAAAACTCCACCAATGATGCTTAGTAAAGCAGGCACCCAAAGTGCAAAGAATACATATCGGATTTTACCCTTTAGATGCGGAACCCATCCCATACCTTTTAATGGAATCCTTGCTATAAGTGCAGCCATGAAAGGCATAAACATAGTTATCACCATAACAATACTAAATACCATTTGATTTTCATCTTTGCTAAAAATGATTGCAATAATATCCAAAATCCATGCCAATCCAAATGCCGCTATCATATATGTCGTAAATTGTTTTCTACTAATTGTTGTTTTTCGTTGTTTTTCCATGATGAATTATCTCCCTCAAAAAATCTAATATATTATCAAGCTTATTCCATTAAACAGGAATTGATTAATGCGTCAGTCGCTTCTTACAATAAGAAATTTCCCCGCAATTCGGGCATTTTAGTTTTCTCTTGGTAAAGGTATGCAGACCGGCAATATAAGCAGATGTTGTAGGCACGAATCTTGTATTGCACTTCGGACACTCGTAAGTTCCTGTCGTTACATCCAGCGCAATCACTACTCCGATTCCCCCAATAACAACGACAGTTCCTATCAAAAGTAGCAGAATGCGCAGCCAAAGTTCGATTTCAAGAGCGCCCGATAACACAAACATCGTCACGCCGGACAGTATCGTCAATGCACATACAATTACAGACAGGATGATTTTTCTCTTGCTTTCTTCTTTTTCCTTCATAAGATTCATCATATTCTCCTCCGCTTTTTCTTTGTATTCAGAGACGGTCAGGCATTCACCGGAAAGAAGTTCATTGACATTGATTTTCAGTGCATTGCACAAAGGCATCATTAAGGAAACTTCCGGAAGCCCATTTCCCGTTTCCCATTTGCTGATTGTCTTATCGCTAATCCCAAGAATATCTGCAAGCTGACGCTGCGTATAGGACTGCTCTTTTCGCATTTCTGCTATGAATTTTCCGATTTTAAGTTGATCCATAACCGACATCTCCTTTCTTCAGGTTCAAACTTAGAATACAATGAATGGTTATATTATCACACCCACGCACCGTAGAGAATCCGTCAAAAACAAGATTTCTACGAAACGTAGAGTCGTTTTCTGCCATAAACTTCGATTTTACGTTCTCTATAACTTTTCGATAATTCGAATTTTTCGCTTCCTACACCTTCCCGACAAACAGGGAATCATGCTTCTCTTTTTAGTAATGAATACATTTTCATATCAATAACTTTTCCATTCTTTACGGCATTACTTCCCAAAGTACCTTCATACTGGAAACCTGCTTTTTCAAGCACTCTGCAAGACGCACTATTATGTGCAAACGGTTCTGCATAAATGCGGATAATATCCCTACTGTCAAACACATACTCACAGATCTGTTTTACAGCCTCGGTCATAATTCCTTTGCCCCAATATTCTGCCGCAACGTAATATCCCAATTCAGCAGTTTGTTTATTTATAAATTCCGATAAAGTTTAAAATAAACAGAAATTGTTAATATATTATTTTTGTAACTAATTTCCTTTATACCACCCTCTATTTTATTTAATAACTCTTTTACAATGTATAACCCCAACCCTGTATTAC
>CAMWJQ010000096.1 GCA_947174615.1 uncultured Lachnospiraceae bacterium | reverse complement strand
CAGTATAATGGTACTCTTTGTCAGGAAGTTCACCGGAGGTAAGGTAGTGAAAAAGCAAGTCAAGCGGTTTTTTGCCTTGGGTGCGCGGCTGTTGGCAGATGATGGCGGACAGCACTCCGTCCCGCAGAAACTGCTCTGTCGTATCTGCTTTATCAAAGGCGATTACGCACAGTTTTCCTGCGAGTCCGAGGGATGCTATGGCGCGGCAGCCGCCATAGACGCCGCCGGCAGCAAAAAACAGCGCATTTGTCTCAGGATGTTCTTTTAACAGCCGACGGGTCTGTTCATAACTTTCAATTTCATCATCCTGTGTCTCTGCAATGGATACAATCTTCATGTTCGTCTGACATGGTTTCAAGGCATCTAAGAAGCCTGCGATGCGTTCTGTATGGCAGAGGATCTCGGAGGATCCGGTGATAATTCCAATCTGAACATCGCCGTGTGTCATCAGCCGCAGCAGACCGGCGGCGGTTCTTCCGCTCTTGGTATAATTGCTGCCGACGTAGGCGATGCGTGTGGAATTTTCGATGTCCGTATTGAAAGTCACGACAGGGATTTCCTGCTTAGACAGTTCATTGATGCGTGTGCGGATGCGCTCGTCATTCTGCGGCGCGATTGCAATGCCGTTTACCTCTTCGCGGAGCAGTTCATCAATGGCGCCAAGCTGGGCATCTACGTTAATTGGTATTTGTTTCACGAGAACAGAACAATTATAGCAGGCTAAGTCCTCTGCCTTTTCATGCACTCCTTTTAACACATCAGCAAAAAAAGGGTTGTCCGTAGAGAACAGGATTACGCCTAGTTTCAGTTTCTTTTTTTGGGCGGCAAGCGCCAGTCCGGCTTTGTTTGGCTTGTAATCGAGCGCCTTTGCAATTTCGTTAATTTTTTCGGCAGTGGCGGGATTGACAGAACCCCGGTTGTTGAGCACCCGGTCAACAGTTCCACGGGAAACCCCGGCAAGTGCGGCAATATCTTTTATGGTTGCCATAGCGTCCTCCATTGATAGCGTGTTGAATTGATATCAGTATATCGTTTCCAGGATGAAAAAGCAAGTATATTGTTGCACGTGCACGAGCAAATGAAATCGTTTCACTTTAGGCTCTAAAACTTTAAAGCGATACAATGGAGGGCATACTATGAAATTTTAACAGAAATGATATTGATATTTGATGTATTTTGACGAAATTAAAATATAATCAAAGATTTGCTTGATTTTTAGAGTGACACCTACTATCATGTAGATAGTTGTTGTGCGTGCACGAGCACAGTCGCAGCAAATAACAGGACTGTTTTCAGAAAAATGCAGGTTGGACGCTGTATGTATGCCGTCGAAAATACTGAAACAGTCAGAATTTGGCATGATAGCGGGCAATAGTGTTGGCTGCTGTATTAAATGAAGGAGGATTTCAAAATGAACAATTTACCAGAGGTAAAAGTAGGTATTGTAGCGGTGAGCCGTGACTGTTTTCCAGAGAGTTTGTCTGTAGACAGGAGAAAGGCATTGGTCAAGGCATATGCGGACAAGTATGGCATGGACGGTATTTATGAATGCCCAGTCTGCATTGTAGAGAGTGAAATACATATGGTGCAGGCGCTGGAGGATATCAAGAAAGCAGGCTGCAACGCACTCTGCGTATATCTTGGAAACTTTGGACCGGAGATTTCAGAGACGCTTCTCGCAAAACATTTTGACGGTCCTGCGATGTTTATTGCAGCAGCAGAGGAGACACAGAATAACCTTGTCGGCGGACGCGGTGACGCATACTGCGGCATGCTGAATGCAAGCTATAACCTCAAGCTTCGCAATATCAAGGCGTATATCCCTGAATATCCAGTGGGGACAGCAGAGGAATGTGCTGACATGATTCATGAGTTTCTGCCGATTGCAAGGGCAATTGTCGGACTTTCTGATTTGAAGATTATATCGTTTGGTCCCAGACCGCTCAACTTCCTTGCATGTAATGCGCCAATCAAACAGCTTTACAATATCGGCGTTGAGATTGAGGAGAATTCAGAGCTTGATCTTTTTGAAGCATTCAAGAAACATGAAGGCGATGAGCGAATCCCTGCAAAAGTAAAGGAGATGGAGGCAGAGCTCGGCGAGGGCAATATGAAGCCGGAGGTACTTCCAAAACTTGCACAGTATGAGCTGACACTGCTTGACTGGGTTGAGGCGCACAGAGGGTACCGTAAATATGTTGCGATTGCCGGAAAGTGCTGGCCTGCATTCCAGACACAGTTTGGCTTTGTTCCCTGCTATGTAAACAGCCGCCTGACAGGCATGGGCATACCCGTATCGTGCGAGGTCGATATCTATGGATGTCTGAGCGAGTTTATCGGTACCTGTGTGAGCCAGGATGCAGTGACGCTGCTTGATATCAACAATACGGTTCCGGCGGATATGTACAACGAGTCCATCAAGGAGAAGTTCAGCTATACACATAATGATACATTCATGGGCTTTCACTGTGGCAATACGAATACCAAGAAACTTAGCTTCTGCAGCATGAAATATCAGATGATCATGGCAAGGACACTTCCTGAGGAGGTTACACAGGGAACACTCGAGGGAGATATCATTCCGGGTGATATCACATTTTATCGGTTACAGTCCACAGCGGACTGCAAGCTGCGCGCATATATCGCGCAGGGTGAAGTGCTTCCTGTGGCGACAAAATCTTTCGGAAGCATCGGTGTATTTGCAATTCCTGAGATGCAGCGCTTCTACCGCCATGTGCTGATTGAGAAGAATTATCCGCATCACGGAGCGGTTGCATTCGGGCACTTTGGAAAGGCATTGTTTGAGGTATTTAAGTATATCGGTGTGCCTGTCGAGGACTTGAACTACAATCAGCCAAAGTCCCTGCCTTATCCGACAGAGAATCCCTTTGCGTAATCGGTGGTCGGAGCAAATCAATCGGCAATAAAATACGAGGATCAGCATTTTTGCAGTGTCATACAGAAGATCGACAAATCTAAAAAATGGGCATGGAAATGAAAAATTCCATGTCCATTTTTTAGTTTCAATAATAGAGGAGGTTGTTTTATCATAAAAATTGTGGAAATCTTATTTAGTTTGGTGGGTTAAAATGAAAGTGTTGTTAATATAAAATAATGGTAGAGAAATAGTGCTAAAGAACTGTTCAGAAATGCTTACAGTGAAGAACAATATGCACTAACAAATAAAACTACAAAGGAGGATCATGTATGAATAAAAGATTGAGAGGAATGCTTTTGCCAGTATTGATGTGCGCGCTGCTTATGTCGTCGGTGTTCGAAGCGCAGGCGGCACAGACGATCTATGACAACGATATCGGAATACAGGATGACTACAATTATGAATTGTGGAAAGATTACGGCACAACAAGTATGACCCTGAACGGCGGCGGAACATTCACATGCCAGTGGAGTGATATCAACAATGCTCTGTTTCGGAAAGGCAAAAAGTTTGACATGACTAGATCATTTCAGCAGATTGGAAAGATATCAATAGACTATGGATGCAATTATCAGCCGAATGGTAATTCGTATCTGTGTGCATATGGATGGTGTGTCGATCCTCTTGTGGAATATTATATAGTGGAGAGCTGGGGCACATGGCGTCCGCCCGGAGCTGAGGCAAAAGGAACAATTGAAGTCGATGGTGGAACATATGATGTATATGAGACAACGAGGGTAGACCAGCCTTCCATTCAGGGAGATGTGACATTTAAGCAGTATTGGAGTGTCCGTACCGAGAGAAGAACCAGCGGAATAATTTCAGTAACAGATCATTTTAAGGCTTGGGAACGTATGGGGATGCCAATGGGAAAACTATATGAAACGGCTTTGAACATAGAAGGCTATCAAAGCAGCGGATGGGCGGATGTGTATCAAAATATATTTCGCATAGAAGAATGCAGTGATAACGGTGTGAAAGTGGAGTGTGAAGACATGCTTCTTTCGGGAAACTATGCTGGAAAAATAGAGACTCCGTTTGACGGCGCTGGTCTGTATGCAAATGGCGATAGCTGTCGGTATACGAGGTATTTTACAGATAACAGGCATTGTTTTACATTGAGAGGGTGTTCGAATAACGCCAATATGGCTGAAGTTGATTTGCTGATCGGAGGAGAATACAAAGGGACTTTTTACTTTGGCGATGCATATCCCGCTGAATATACGATTAGTGATGTATATCATGGGACAGGCAGTCAGATAATTGAACTGAAGGTTACATCTGACAACGGATTGTGGGATGCATATGTAGATTACTTGCGAATTGGCTAGTACAGTGAAAATTAAGTTTTGGATCGTTTGGCGCAGAAAAATAGGCAAGTCAAACTGCCAATTACTATAGGGCTGTGTGCATAACGTTATACTGAGCGGTCAGTCTTTTCGACCGCCAGTATAATATTCATTAAAAACGGTGTACTGGCTGTCAGAGCGTTATATGGAACAAAAGAGATAAGAAAACAGAAGAGATACGAGGAGGTACGATGTTTCAGACAATTAAAAGTAAGATAATGCTCATGGGAGTATTTTCGATCCTTGTGGCGGTTGTGATCGGAGTCATAGGAATCAACTCTATTAATAGAAACAGTACAAACAGTGAGATTGAGTCAACCGCTAATGAGATCGATGTGCTGCAGGCAAAAAATCTTGCACTGGAAGCACAGTATCAGTATTATATCGATCAAAAGTATCTGGATGGTATTTTGAGTAATCTGGGGATTATGATCGAAGGGGTGCAGTCTCTGCAGACGATGACAGGAGAGAAGTATGCAGGTGATGTGAGGCAAATGTTGGACAGTCTCACAACAATTGAATCTAATTACAGCCAGATCAGTAAAATCAGCAGTGCGAGAAGCTTTAACACGGATGCGGGATTGTATCGACAGTATGCGGATGCGAGTACTGCGCTGACAGAGAGTTTGTCGGACTTGATCGATAAGGAGGCATGGCTTGAATTAAAATGGATTGATGCGCACATGTGGACGAACGGTGAGCGCGTGACCGTGGATGGGAAGGAATATGTCAAACTAATATACAGAGGTCCGGTGCCTGAGGGTGTGAAGAGAGATAATATTGCGTTTCGCGTGGGTGGTACACTCACCTATGATATGGATTGTTATGTGACGGATATCAAACTGACAAACGGGGCAGATGCTGTCGAGATAAATATCAATGAACTGGATGCAGTAACCGGAACAGGACTTGCCTATGTGGACAGCGAGATTCCAACATTTGATGCAAAGCCCGCAATCCGCATTGGCTGTAATTTCAACGCAGCGAATGAGGGCTGGGAAGAATTTGCAGCACAGATTATCGTAAAAGAGTATGAGACGCGGAATTATGCAGCTATCGAGTATACAATGTATCTTGAACCAAACGGCATGGAATACGACTACAAATATGGCGGTTCTTATTCTGGCGTATATGACTTTGCAGGAAATGTCGAAAAGCTTGACCGGTATATCAGTGAGTACAGCAAACTGGTGGTGGAAGGCAAAGATGTCACAGAAAGTTTTGGTCAGATCGAGGCTTTGACGGCAGAAATGGCGGAGAATATCCCGCTATACACGACAAGTGAAATGCTTGCCGGCAGTTCGCTTGAAAAACTGAGTGTGGGGAATGACATTATTCGCCAGATGAAAGAACAGGATGACAGCATCCTCGCATTGAAAGCTCAAAATGTGCAGTTGAACAATGAGCTGACTTCACTGTGCGAGACGATTAAGACGATTGCGGCCGAAGATACAGCGGCAGTAAAGGTCAACGTCATGAGAGTGAGTGTCATTATGATTGTACTTGCTACTGTTATATTGGTTGGTATGACCATTCTGATTGGCGCCAGCATCGACCGAAATGTAGTGCTTTTCAAGAAGACTTTGGACAAGATAACACAGGGCAAGATTGCAGTCAGAGTGAGGGCGGATGGAAAGGATGAATTTTCACAGTTTGGCAGAAATCTGAATGTATTTCTGGACAAGCTTGTGGGAAGTATCGGACAACTTCAGAAAATCTCTACAGAACTTGCACAGTCTGGCGGTCTGCTGGAGGATAAAGCGAATAAAACAAAAACAGCTGCCGGAATCATCAGCACTGCACTGGATGAGATTGTACAGGGGGCGTCCGCACAGGCAGAAGACATCACGAGTTCATCACTGCAGGTAAGCAATATGCAGGAAAATATGGAGTCGATTAAGAACGGCGTAAACACGCTTTCGTCAACATCCAGAGACATGAGCGAGAATGGCAGGGAAGCGACAAAGATTGTCCAGGAGTTGAGCAGTACCAGCAATATGACAACAGAGGCGTTTCAGAATATATCAGAGCAGATTTATAAGACCAATGCATCTGTAATAAAGATACAGGAAGTGGTCAACCTGATTGCGGAGATTGCAAGCCAGACAAATCTGCTGTCGCTGAATGCCAGTATAGAGGCCGCAAGAGCCGGGGAGGCGGGAAGAGGTTTCGCAGTTGTGGCAAGCGAGATACAGAAGCTGGCAGAACAGACCAATTCGTCTGCAAAGATCATTGATGAGATCATATTGTCATTGTCGGAGGAGTCCCAGCAGACAGTGCAGTCTATTAATGAGGTCACGAGTATTATTGTAAATCAGAAAGAAAAGCTGGATGAGACAAAGGAGAAATTCAGTATTGTTGAGAAGGGGATTGTGTCTACCTCCGACGGCATGAGTGATGTTCTGCACCAGGTTGATGTGTGCGGAAATGCAGGGAAAAGGGTGGTTGATCTGATGACCAACCTGTCCGCTATCGCAGAAGAAAATGCTGCGTCTACTCAACAGACGAATGCTTCCATGAATGAGCTGAATGATGCGACAGCATCCCTTGCAAGAACAGCGCAGGATCTTAAGAAGCTGTCGATAGTGGTCAATGAAAACTTAAATTATTTCAGTACAGAGCCTGAAGTGTGACAACAGGGATCTGTTTCTTGAGAGAGGTTTGCAGGCGTGACCGCAGAAATCGGCAGACGAAAAGCGTGAGCGAACATCAGCCTTGCTATTTCTATAGATATCATCCATAATAAGAAAGTAGGAATAAGAAAGTTGTTAAGTTATTTTTTGACAGTTCCTAAACATAAGGCAAGGAGATGATTGTTCGGTGAATGTGGTTCAAAAAGAAGGTGGAGAGTATTGGTGTAAAAAACTGGCTGGAAGACTGTACTGGTATATGAATCATATAAAGCTCAGCAGGAAACTGACTATTCTGTATGTGTTTTGCGTATTGCTGCCGCTGGTGGTCACGGACAGTATCGTGCTGTATATTGTCCTGAATAATGAAAATGCAAAACAGCAGCATGCGATGGAAAACGAGGCAAGCGCCATACAATACAGTCTGACAAACAGCATTGACTATGCGGCGGCTACAGCAAAGCAGATATATATGAACGAGTATATAGAGAGATATCTGAACCGCAACTATGCGGATGCGCTGGCATATGTCGAGGCGTATCAGGACTTTGTGAAGACAACGTTGTTTAAAGGCGGCGCAGGGATGGATAATACGATTATTACAATGTATGCGGACAACCCTACAATCGTGAATGGCGGTGAGTTTTCCAGGCTGAGCGCCATAGAAAATACCGGCTGGTACCAAACCTTTATAGATTCTGGGCAGGATACCATGTTGTATTTTTATTATGACAATGAGAAGAATCCCGCAATCGAGGCGAAGAGAAAAATACTGTTTCTTAGAAAGCTCAATTTTTTCAACGGAACCCGGTATAACAAATTCTTGAAAATAGAGCTTGATTACAGTAATATGGTTCGGGGTCTGGTCAAATTGGGGTATGAGTTTCCTGTCTATATTTGTCAGGGGGACAGAGTGCTGCTGGCAAATGACGGGCATAGCAGCATCAATCAAAATTTTGATATGTTTACGTTAAAGAATAAAGTTGGCGTGAGCAAAGAGATGACATTATATGGCAGCGAGATGCAGATTTATGTCCTCAGACCAGAGACGAATGTGATGCGGGATCTATGGAGCAATATGCCGCTGATCGCGCTGATGATACTTACCAATGCGATTCTTCCGTGGTGGCTGATGAAAAAGCTGAATCTGTCGCTCACTGCGCGCATTGAGCAGTTAAGCCAGGTGTTTGACAATGTGGGGGACGAGGAGCTCAGCCGGATCGACGAGATCAGCGGCAGTGATGAGATCAGCAGACTCATGGAGAACTATAACAGGATGGCAGTAAGGACAAACGATCTGATACAGACGGTCTACAAGGACCGCATCAAGGAGCAGGAGATGGACATTGCCCGGCAGAATGCAGAACTTCTTGCACTTCACAGCCAGATCAATCCGCATTTTCTGTTCAATGCACTGGAGAGTATACGGATGCACTGTATCCTTCGGAATGAGCCGGAAATTGCTGAGATGGTGGAAAAGCTTGCTATAATGGAACGCCAGAATGTGGACTGGGCAACGGATACGGTGGAGATTCGAAAAGAGATGGAATTTGTCGAGGCGTATCTGGGACTGCAGAAGTATAGGTTTGGCGACAGACTGTCATATGAACTTGATGTAGATGCGGATTGTCTGGATATCATGATTCCGAAGCTTACAGTTGTTACATTTGTGGAGAATGCCTGCATTCACGGCATTGAGAGCAAGACCGCGCAAGGATGGATTTTCGTTCGCATCTATAAAGAGAAGACAGAGACAGCAACAAAATTGTACATTGAAGTGGAGGATACTGGCAGCGGCATGGAAGAGGAGGAGCGGCAGCGCCTTCTGGAGATGATGCAAAGTGCGAGTATTGACCGTTTGAAGGAAAAGGGCAGGGTTGGGATTGTCAATGCCTGTCTTCGGCTGAAAATGGTAACGGACAATCAGGTGAAATTTGCGTTGGACAGTGAGACAGGAATTGGTACAATCGTACAAATACAACTGATGATCGCTTCAAAGGAACTGTCTCCGCACTGCGAACAGCAGAACGCAGCGCTGTGTGAGACAGATAACAAGAAATAGTCATACAGGAAAGGTTTGGTGAGGTATGTTAAAGATATTGCTTGTTGATGATGAACCTTTTATCGTGCAGGGACTTTCCATGCTTCTTGACTGGGAGAAGGAGGGGTGTGAGATTGTTGCAACAATGCAGAATGGCATGGAAGCGCTGGCATACTTGAGAGCAAATGAAGTGGACTTGATCATCGCGGATATTAAAATGCCGGAAATGACAGGGCTGGAGCTTCTGGAAACAATACGTAGGGAGCAGATTTCGGACGCCTATTTTGTCATACTCAGCGGCTACAGCGATTTTGCCTATGCGCAGCAGGCAATACGATATTCCTGTATGGATTACGTGCTGAAACCTATCGAGAAAGAGGCTTTGACGGAGATTATCAGAAAAGCAGCCAACATGTCGGCAAAAGAAATACAGCGGCAGGAGGACAGCAGGCGCATGGAGCGGGCATATCTGGCAAGGAATGTGATCTCCCTCCTGCTTGGAAAGTATGACGACATGAATTTGGAGTATGTCACCACTCATATGTGTCTTTCTGGCGGCGTACGATATGTGGATATACAGTTGGTGGATGTTACAGATCCAGAAGATGTGGAGGATATGGAGATGCGTTCTGTGCAGCGAAAACTGTACCAGAGCTGCAGTGAATTTTTGAAGGAGGACGAGACACACTGCATTCTTGATGTTTCCTTTGATGGAAATGTTTATGATGTCGGTTTAATATACTGTGACTATATGCCGGCTAGATATAACTGTACGGAAAAAGAGTATTTTGAGAAACTTTTAAATTATCTAAGTGTGGCACTGAAACAACAGCTGGTGATGCTGGTGGGAAAAAAAGTACAGGATATCTCGGGGATTTCAAAGTCCTATGGAGCGGCATACAGACTCAACTCATTGTTGTCGTTTCATGACCGGAAAAACATATATTATTATGAGGAAGAGATTCAGGTCAACAGTGACGGTATTCTCCTGTGCAAGTCAGAACTTGACAATCTCATCTCCGCGATCGAACAGAATGATAAGGTGCGGATTCACGAGTCGGTGGACAGGCTGTATGAGGAACTGCGCCGCCTGGGGGCAATGGGAGAGACGATCAATCTCAATATCAACTATCTTTTGTTTCAGCTGATTCATACTGCGACAGAGCAGGATGACTGTGTCAATCAGGAAGAGATCCTGCATCTGATCAGCGAGAGCGCATTTGAGGATGGCACGAAGCGTGGGAGCAGAGTGCATCTGGCAAGATTTGCGTGTGAGTACGCGGAATATCTGGCGCAGCTTCGGAAAAATGTGTCGAGAGGCGTATTGGCTATGATTGAGCAGGAAGTGCGGGAGCGGTTTGCGGAGAATCTGACATTGCGGGAGCTGGGGCAGAAATACTTCATCAACAATGCCTACCTCGGTCAGGTGTTCCGCAAAAAGTACAATCAGTCCTTCAAGGATTATCTGAACAATTACCGTATCGAGCAGGCGGCGCAGCTGCTTCTGAGGACGGATGACAAGATTTACAAGATTGCGGAGGATGTGGGGTACAAGAACACCGACTATTTCATCAATAAATTTATCGCGGCAAAGGGCTGTACGCCTTCCAAATTTAGGAAACAATCTTTAAAAACCGGGCAGGGAGAAAAAGTATAGATTAACAATCTATACTTTTTTATGTTTTTATATAA
>CAMWJQ010000095.1 GCA_947174615.1 uncultured Lachnospiraceae bacterium | reverse complement strand
ATTATAAAAAGATTTTTATTAATTTGATAGAATATATTTTTCTAAGTTATTTTTTAGAGAAGATACTTATTTAAAATGGAATTATTACCTTATTATTATCGTTGATGAAAATGAGAGTATTGATACCAATATATGCCAGCTAGAGCAAGATGATAAGTATTTGCGCAAATTGGTTATGATGGAAGATGAATTCGAGGTTTATATTGGACGAGGTAGAAATATAGATGACGATTCCAGGCAAGTGATAAGTGGAATTGGATACATATGCCGAATGGCAGCAGGAGTTAAGTGCAGTTGAGTTAGAAGGGATTCTTGCATATGCATATGAAAGTATCAGGGTGCAGAATTATATTGAGAAGAACATGCCTATACGTCTTCAAGGCAGACCTATTCAAAATTGGCATAATACAGGAAAGGGAAACTCAAAAGTTCTTGTAAAAAAGATAGAGGATCTAAGTATACATGAATTTAGAACACATTGCCTGAAAAATCATTTGGAGATTCCTTTGACAAAGGTGAATTTAATTTCAGGATGTAATGGTACAGGAAAAAGCAGTATATGTTCTGCGATTGAATATGCATTAACAGGGGAAGTTCAAGACTCCAAAGATGATAGCGAGTGCACAGTTGTTACAATTAAAAATCAAGAAAATGAATGTAAGGAATTGACTTCCGTAAAAGAAATGAAAGAGAAAAAGCAACTGGATCAATTATGGTATGGGACGGTTACGACATCGCGGAATAGTAGTTTAAATCGGAATTTTCATATATTTAATTATCTTGGACTAGAGGCTTCTGGTAAATATATGCAGCAATTAGATATCAATGAACTGGTGAAAAATGTATTGTTTGGTCTTGAAGTAACGGAAGCGGAGCTGAAAATGCAGCGGTATGGGAGAGCGTTTGCCGATAAGAAAAAGGAATATAGTAAGCGCTTGAAAGAGCTTTTGTCGGAAATGGAGGGGCTTCAATCTGATTATGATATAAAAATTTTTTCTATAGATGATATTGATGGCGAATTTTAAAGACTGGGATATAAAGGTGAAATGGCCATAAAAGACCAGGGAATTGATAGTATTTTGGGCAATTATAGGAAAGTTCTTTTGGAAAGTGATCAGTTTGTCGAGATGTTGCAGTTAAGGTGTGATAAAGACGAGACAAGTGCTGTTATTATGGAGAAATCTGAGAAATTAAATGAAAAAAGGGATATCTATAGAAAACTAGTGGCAAAACAGGAGCAGTTAAGACAGGATATTCAAAAATTCCATCAAAAATCTAAGGACATCAACGAACTGTTAAAGAAATTGTACGAGAGAATTCATTCTGTGAAGGCATTAAAACAATTTGGGGAGGGAATAGATAATTCATTTTTCTGCAAGCAGGATTTTTTATTCTTGAAAAATGAGTATGAAAGGAACTGTGCTATAAAAAGGAGTTGTTAGACTGGATAGAACAATACCAGCAGTACATATTTTCGGAAGGAAATGAAATAGAATTAGATGAGGAAATTCAAAATAAAGAGAGTGTTTTAAATGAATTAGGAGATGAATTAAAGGATTTAGTAAAGCAGATAGAATTTCAGAAGAAGCAAAATGACAATATAGATACAATTATTCAGGAAATTTTAAATCTTGCAGAGCAGTATGGTGAACTGAATAAGAATGCAAAAAATTGCCCTGTTTGTGGAGCTGATTTTGCGTCCAATGAAAAACTAATGAATGCGATTAGTCAACAGAAGCAGCTTAGGGCTGTCGACGAAACATTTTTACAGGCATTGCTGCAGCAGAAATCGGAAAAAGAAAGAGTTTTTTACAAAGAGAAGGAAGCTCTGGAGTTTCTGAAAGAAGAAAAAGAGAAAGTATTACAAAAGAGAATTGCAATATCTAGGCTAAAGAGAAACATGTCAATTGATGAGACGAAAAGTGGAAAAGATATCAAGGAAAGTATTGTTGCATACTTAGAACAAATACAACAATTTTTGGAGTCTAATATTAATAAATACGAGTATGTGCAAAGTGTTTTGAAGACCGATGATTTTGTTAATTATTCCGGTGAATCGGATTGGTTTGTATACTTGGACAAATTGTTACAAAGTTTAGAAAAGCAAAAAACGGAAAAAGAACTTTTGTTAAAAGAATGTGTTCATAGAGAGCAGGAGTTAGAGCAGGAATATAAAAAATCTATGGACGAAAACATTTCTTTTTCAGAGCAGGAATGGGAGGAATATCATTTAAAAGCAAAAGGATTACAGGCACTAAAAAAATTATGGAAAGTAAGTGAGAACACGCCTGTGACTTCTTGGATTGACATGTATAATGTTTTTCGAACTACTATACAATATGCAGAAGAAATGTATGGAAAACAAGAAGCAATGAAACTAAAAAAGAGGCAAATTGATAGGCTTAAAGAAGAAAAAGGTATTGTTGAAGAACGGATTCAAAGATGCCAGATGGCATATGAAGTTATAGAAAGGCAGAGACGTTTAGAAGATGTTATGAAAGAGTTTCTTACTCAGAACGCAAAACTAATAGAATTGTTTTTCAAACTGCTTCATAGACCAAAAGAATTTGGGAAATTAAGCATATCATCTGATGGAAATATCCTATTTATGCGCAATAGCAATAATCAATTGGTTGAGAGTGGGCAGATGAGTACAGGGCAGAGGATGGCGCTTGCTTTTTCTGTGATGATAACATTACATATGAGGGCTGCTAATGCACCTAATTTTCTAATGCTTGATGAGCCTGTGGCAAATTTGGATGATATGCATGTACTAAATTTAATAGATTTATTACGTGAGCTGGCAATCGGAGGAACTCAGATTATTATAACCACTGCGGATAGCCATATGGCTAAATTTTTAAGAAGAAAATTTAGTTTTCTGAAAGAGGAATATTCTCATTTTGAATTGAACAGAAAAGGAAATGATCAAACGCTTATAGATGTAATCCATTATATTCCTGATAGGAAGATGATAAAGAGTGTACAGCATTTGTATTGATACAGAGTGTTGTGAGACACAAGGAGCGATATGATGTAGGAATAGATGTTTTTATTAAAAACTATAATTGAGCAAAACCAGAAAACTGCACAAAAGATTTTGTGTTTTGTATTTCGTTCGCGGACACAACAAATATAAAACTTTAAGCTTGTCGTTGTATGACGGACAAATTTGTGCATAATTTCAAATTTGCTCATTTATAGATAAAAACATTTTAAAGGACAGGTAAATGACTTATGACCAGTGAGCAGAAAAGGGAAGAAAAACAGCAGTTTCTTTTAAGACACATACAAGAAATGAGCTATTTTGATGATGAATTCATGACAAAGTGCTTGGAGGATTATCCTAAGGGTGTCGAATTGATGTTGCGTATTATTATGGATGATAAAACGATAGTTGTAAAAGAAGCACAAGTGCAGGCGGTCATAAAAAACTTGCAGGGCCGTTCTATCAGAATGGATGTTAAGACATATGATGTGTCGGATAAACGGTATGATGTTGAAATGCAAAAAGCCGACAGTGGAGCCAAACCAAAACGCGCAAGATACAACAGCAGTTTAATGGATGCCAATGCAATCCTTCCAGGAGATGATACAGAATTGCTTCCAGAAACATATGTGATATTTATTACAGAAAATGATGTGCTAGAGGGGAATCTCCCTATTTATCATATTGATAGGACAATTAAAGAGAACGGGAAAACATTTGATGACGGGGCGCATATTATATATGTAAATGGAGAAATTAAGGACGATACACCATTGGGACGATTGATGTATGACTTAAGCTGTTCCGACCCAGATGATATGAATTATAAAGAATTGGCTGATCGAGCAAGATACTTTAAAAGAGATAAGGAGGGACAAAAAATTATGAGCAGAATTATGGAAGAAATTGTAAATGAAGAAAAGATTGAAGCAGCAAAGCGTATGTTGGATGATGGCGAGTTATCTATTGATAAGATAGCAAAATATTTAGCGCTTCCGATTGAAATTGTAGAGAAATTGGCAGACAGTCTGCAACTCGTATAGATGGTCACAAGTGAATAGCTGATTTTAGAAAGCAGGAAACCTTTGTATAGGAGAAATCCTGCTTTTTTTATATAGATTTATTTGCTTTGGCATAATTCGACAATAAAAGAGAGGAAAAATCCATTATTATAAGATGTTTTTGACAAAGTACGTGTCACTACCTTGACTCAAGGGGGGCGGGCGATGAGTGATTTGGAGGAGCTGGAACGGGAGCGTGGAAATAGTGAATTTGCAGATACAAAGGTGGGTATAGCAGCCGCGAATGGTTTCATGGATTGTGGTGCGAGGACGGCAAGTAATGAGATGTGCACGTTTCTTGTGATGAATATTTCGTCGCTGCAATTGATTCCAGTGAATATTATTGCTTATCGCAGCCAATATGGGAGTGCGAATCCGGCAGCGGTGATTGCACCCGCGATCGTGGCGACATTTTTTAGTACGGTAGTGGCGGTCATATATTGCAAAGCAGTGGGGAGAAAATGCAATTGATGAACTTGTTAATTGATGCTATACTATCCATATAAAACAGCTTAAGAGGAATAATTGACATGAAATTTGAATGGGACGAGGATAAGAATATCATAAATAAAGAAAAACATAAAATTTCCTTTGAAACAGCAGCATATGTTTTTGACGACCCTTATTATATTGAAATGTTTGACTTTGAGCATAGTGTTGATGAAGATCGGTACATTGCAATAGGCAAGGTAGGTGATATATTGCTTGTGGTATTTACAGAAAGAAAAGATACAATCCGGTTGATTTCAGCCAGACTTGCAACAAATGCGGAAAGGAGCCTTTATTATGACCAAGACATATATTATTGAGAGTGGACAAAAACCTACAGAAGAACAGTTGAAAGAAATTGAGGAAGCGCAAAACAGCCCTATTGTATTTGATGAGGATTGTGAGGAGTTGTCACCCGCTATGATGAAAGCCTTTAAGAGTGCGGTGGTGCAACGAAATCGCAAGAAAAAGGCTTAAGCACTGTTGGTGATTAATAAGATGATTCATTTAAAATCTCCATATCTAATTTTGCAGAAAATATGAAAAGCAGGAAATCTTGGCGAGGATATCCTGCTTTTTATAACAAATTTTCAAAAAGTACGTGTCACTACCTTGACGCAAGGGGGATTAAGGGCGATGAGTGATTTGGAGCAGTTGGAGCGGGAGAGGGGAAACAAGGAATATATGGACGAGAGGGAAATGGCAGGTTCTTTGGGGAGTTTGACCAATTATGGTTCGCGGACTGCAAGCAATGAGATGTGCACATTTCTCGTGATGAATATCTCGTCATTGCAATTGATACCAGTGAATATTATCACCTGCCGCAGTCAGTACGGGAGCACGAACCCGAACCCGGCGGCAGTCATTGTGCCTGCAATTGTGGCGATGTTTTTTAGTACAGTAGTGGCGGTGATATATTGTAAAATCATGGATAGAAAGCAGAGAGTGTAAGGCTCTTTGCTTTAGGACTCGCTGACGATCAATTATGAGCAGTTTCATTCACTCTACCGTTCGGTCGAATTGCAGTGGTCAAGTACGGAAGCATTAAGATTAGCAGCTTGGGACTAGTCAAGCTGTATCAGATTTTTATGAGGAGGATGTTTCACTTGAAATGGCGCCAAGAGATGTAATTGACCAGACACTTCATAAATTATGGGGAGTGAAACTTGGAAAGCCGACTTCCAATGAAGCAAATTCATCAAGATGGATTTTGGCGGCATTATCAGATTTTAATGGTCAATTACAGGCGCAGGATATTATAAGATTTCTAGAAAAAGCGACTGTAAATACAGGTAAACCTGTTTATACAGATAGGTATTTAACGCCTACAGAAATCAAAAAAGATGTATAAGGAAATTAACAGCTTTGCGACACACATTGTACGCAGCTTGCGGAAGAACGACTAAAAGAAGTGGAGGCGGTACAAAAAAGTTCAATTCTATTTGGTGAGAATTGTGAGGAGTTGTCACCAGCTATGATGAAAGCGTTTAAGAATGCGGTGGTGAGGCGAAGCCGCAAGAATAAGGTTTAGACTTAAAAAATAAGGAGTACGCAGAGATGAAAAAAGTTGAAAAATATGACGCTGCTAAACCAGAGTGGAATTTAATTTCGAAGGAAGAGGTTTCATTACTGAAAATGAAGCTTGGAAAAAGTCACAGAAAAGAATCTGACTGGGAAGTCATAAAGGAAATTTTGGGGAGACGCAATGTGCTTACATTTATTCCGCCCAAAAGGGCGAAAGGGCTTACAACGATTGAAAAGGTACTTTGTGAGGATGGAAATCTGATTGTTTTTACAAACATGGATGACTGTACACGACATATTCAGGTTCTACAGTTCAAAGGGAAATTTTGGGGATATGTCGAGATTGGTTATATTCCTTTTGAGAATGTTTTGGATATCGCAGACCAACATGGCATGAATGTTCTCATTGATGTGAATGATGAAGTTCATTGCAAGTGCCTCATGTATGAGTCCGAAGAACAGCGATTAAAAGCTGTCATCATGACATATTTGAAATGAATTTAAAAGGTTTATGGAAAACAAGCAGTCTTGATGATGGTAATATTTATAAATAATATTCCCAAAAAGTATTGGTATTTGTCTTTGCGTAAAATGGAAGTACTTGTCAACTATTTACAAGCGATATAGTGGACTATGAAAGCGGGAATTCTTGAAATGAAGATGTCCGGCGGATGGAATGTAATAGGAAATAGCGGAAAGCGAAAGGAGTATCTGCCTATGAAAATGCGGACAGAATATACCTGCCCTTTGGAACTTGTACATGACATGATCAAGGGAAAGTGGAAGCCGATCATCTTGTGGCGGCTGCGTTTAGGGGCGACATCTTTGGCGAAGCTGGAACGGGATATAGATGGTATTACACAGAAAATGCTGCTGGAGCAGTTAAAAGAACTGACGAACTATGGCTTTGTGGCAAAGAAATCCTATGAGGGATACCCGCTCCGGGTGGAATATTCACTAACAGATGATATGGGAATGAAAATACTGGAAGCATTGAGAATCATGCAGCATATCGGGATTGACTACCTGAAAGCAAACGGCATGGAACATATCCTGGAGGAAAAGGGAGTTATCCCGGATTAGTACCCACAAAAAAGTGGGTAATTTACTGTCCGGGAACCGTCGCTTATAATATCATCAGAAAATCAGATTGGAGGCTTCAGAGATGAATGTTACAAGCAGCGGTATTATAAACGGGATAATACAACCCCAATATGGCGGGCATGGGACGCAGTTCAATGAAAACGGCATCCCCACTTATTCTTTGCCTTTTACGGTGGAAGATGTGCCGCAGGGAACTGTATCGGTTGCCATTGTCTTAGAGGACAAGGACGCATACCCGGTGACCGAGGGATTCGCATGGATACACTGGCTGGCAGCAAATATAACCCGTTTTGAGATCAAAGAGAACGAGAGTCAGACGGCGGAGGATTTTGTGCAGGGTAGGAATAGCTGGACGAGTATACAGGGCGGAGAGCAGACCGCGGAGCTTTCCTCCTATTATGGCGGGATGACTCCGCCCGATAAGCCGCACATATACGAACTTCATGTGTATGCTTTGGACAAAATGATGGATTTGGAGAGAGGATTTCTGCTGAACGAGCTTTACCGGGAAATGGACGGGCATATTTTAGACCAGTTTACCCTAAAAGGAATATATGAAAAATTGTAATATTGCAGGCAGATTGCTAAAGAAACCTTTCCATGCTATACTGTCCTGCGAAAAGATAACTGAGGGAGGTGGAAATATGCTCTGCCATTTAGTGATTGACTTAAGCAAAGGGCTCTGTACAAAGTCTGATGAATGGACGAAATTTGTACAGAGGTAAAAAACATCGTCCACATTGGATTTTGTACTTTTCATTCTGAAAAAATAAAGAATAGATTGGAGAAAATTCAATGGAAGAAAAATCATTTAAGAAATATATTATTTTGTGGTTAAGCCAGAGCGTATCAGGGCTTGGAAGTTCCATGACCGGGTTTGCGCTTGTCTTGTGGGCGTATGGACAGAGCCATTCTGCAATGCCCGTTTCGCTGATGTCCTTTTGCAATTATGTGCCGTATGTGCTTTTAAGCCTGTTTGCCGGTGATTTCATAGACAGGCATAAGAAGAAAACAATCATGCTGGTTTCGGACAGCATTGCAGCGGCAGGTTCATTGGCAGTATTGGCGTTTCAGTTTGCAGGCTGTTTGGAGGTATGGAACATTTGTGCCATTAATGCGGTGGTCGGTATAACGAATGCCTTTCAGCAGCCTGCATCCGCAGTGGCAACGGGAAGGCTCGTGCCGAATGAGATGATTTCAAATGTGGGCGGGATGAATTCTTTTTCCAATAATCTTATCGTGGTATTCAGCCCCATGCTGGCGGCTTTCCTGTTTGCGGCAGGAGGGCTGCCGCTTATCCTGCTGATAGATCTGGCGAGCTTTGTCTTTGCATTTTGCGTATTGCTGTTCTTTATCACAATCCCGGAACAGGCGCAGGACAAAACGCATAGTTCCCCCTTTGCCGGGATAGCGGAGGGATTTGAGTTTCTAAAAAAGGAAAAAGGCATATTTTATATCATGTTTACAATTGCACTGATCAATTTCTGTTCAAGGCTGACCTATGAAAATATTCTCTCGCCAATGATTTTGTTAAGGAGTTCCGGGGACAGCATTGTACTTGGAACTGTAAATGCCTGTATGGGAGTAGGTGGGATTGCCGGGGGTATCATTGTTTCCGTAAAGAAGGAAAGCCGCCATAAAGCCGTGGCAATTTATGTTTCGGCGGCATTGTCATTTCTGTTTGGTGACCTGATGATGGCAGTTGGGAAGAATGTATTCTGGTGTTCAGCGGGTGCGGTTGCTGCCAGTCTGCCGATTCCCTTTATTATGGCAAACCAGAATACGATACTGTACCGTAAGATTCCCGCCGCTATGCAGGGGAGGGTGTTTGCCGTCAGGAATGCTATCCAGTACAGCACGATCCCGGCTGGAATTATTCTCGGAGGCTGGCTGGCAGATTATGTCTTTGAGCCTTTTATGTCTTCCGGGAACAGGCTGGTAGGGATGCTGGAAATAATCGTAGGGGATAGTGCAGGAAGCGGCATGGCGGCAATGTTCCTGTGTACCGGGATATGTGGATTTACGGTGAGCCTGGTATCCTGTTTCAACCAGGAAATAAGGAAATTAAACTGATTGGATCATACAGAGGGGCGGGTTATCCTGTCCCTCTGGTGTTTACACGCGCTATTTCTTTCTTGTAAAATTCTATTTTCTCATTCAATTTTAGCTTATGATCCTGCAGCCGCGCTATCTGCTCATCAAGTGCCTGGCGGTGCTGTACCAGCATCTCCATCCTTTCAAAAAGGGTGGGATTGCCTGTTGCCCGGAGTTTGGCATAGTGTTTGATTTCCTTAATTGGCATTCCAGTATCTTTCAGGCGTTTGATAAATTCGATCCATGTGAGGTCTTTATCAGAATAACAGCGGCGGTTGTTGGAATTTCTTTCCGGTGTAATCAAGCCTTCGTGTTCATAATAGCGCAGGGTATGGATGCCCAGCCCCGTCAGTTTTGAAAAATCTCCAATGGAATATTCCATAAAAAAATCACCTCAATTCTCTTGACATAGAGTTTACTCTACATTGTATGGTTGGATTATACCAAAACGAAGGAGGATTTTCAAATGGTTCAGGGAACAGGAAAATATACGGTCATAACAGGGGCGAGTTCAGGCATTGGGTACGAAACGGCAAAGGCATTTGCGGAGCGGGGTAAAAATCTGGTCATAGCAGCAAGGCGAAAAAATAATCTCGAGAGATTGAAACAGGAGATTTTAGGGAAACATCCGGATTTGGATATTGTCATCAGCAACGCTGATTTATCTGTGCTGGAAAACGTATACCAGTTTTATGAAAGTTTGAGGGATTATGAGATTGAAACATGGATCAATAATGCGGGCTTTGGCAGCTATGGCAGCGTGGCGGATCAGGACTTGGGTAAGATCAGGATGATGCTGAATCTGAACATCGAGGCTCTGACAATTCTGTCCTCACTGTATGCCCGTGATTACAAGGATATAGAGGGAACACAGCTTATCAATATATCCTCATGCGGGGGTTACACCATTGTTCCTACCGCAGTGACGTACTGCGCGGCAAAATTTTATGTAAGTACGTTTACGGAAGGTCTGGCACGGGAACTGGAAGAAGCGGGAGCGAAAATGAAGGCAAAGGTGCTGGCACCTGCGGCAACAAAGACAGAGTTTGGAATGGTGGCAAACAATGTCAGTGAATATGACTATGACAAGTCTTTCGGAACTTACCACACGGGCAAGCAGGTAGCCGGATTCCTGCTTGAACTGTACGACAGCGAAAAAGTAGTGGGGCTGGTAGACAGGGAGAGTTTCAGTTTCCAGCTGGCAGACCCACTTTTCTCATATGCGGGAAATTCATCACATAATCAGCAGCGTATGTGAGAACAGATATTTATAAAGAAATACATAAAAGCTAACCGCCGTACTATGGACTTCATCCGCCATATGCGGCGGTCTGATAGCGGAAATTACTTGGAAAGGGAATATGTGGGGGGCTTATCGGACGAAAAGCAATTCACAGGCAATGAGCTGGTATTTCGCATTAAAAAGGTTATTTTTCAGTTTCCTGT
>CAMWJQ010000094.1 GCA_947174615.1 uncultured Lachnospiraceae bacterium | reverse complement strand
CTAATAAGGCAGTGCAGGGCAGCCAGCCGAATTTGTACCGCCGCAGCAGATAGACCGCAAGACACACCATAAAGATACCAATCCCCGATGTATGCGCCATAAACATAAAGGTCATCGTACTGACCACACTTGGAAAAGTCATCATCAGAGCCGGCGCCAAAACTGCCCCTGTCATACTTTTGATCTGCAAAATCTCAAGGATCAGACATGCAGACAGCGCAAGCAGCAGAATCAATAAAAATCCATGCACCGCAGGAATGCTGTAAATACTCCCCAGCTTATGAATATACTTTAAAAACCAGCGTCCGAGATAATCTCCGCTTCCCGGGCGGTTCAGATTATTGATGTCATCCCAGTTTGTCAGCTTGTTTGTCAGCATATAAAAATGAGCTGCAAGTCCTGTCACCATCCCTGATACAAAACACTGCCTAGTATGTCTTGGAATCCGCTTGTAAAGCTGCGCCAATACATCATAATTCATCCGCAAAATCCTCCCTAATTAAATAAAACCTTCCTATATTTTATTCCGGTCTCGTTCCATGAAAAGCGCTTCACATTCGCATACCCTCTCTCCTGAAGCCGCGTGCGAAGTTCCTCATCCGCAGCCATCCGAAGCATTGCCTGCGCCGCTTTATCATAATCTTTTGGGTTGACACAGACGGCGGCATTGCCCACAACCTCCGGCAGAGAGCTTGTGTCTGAGCAAAGCACCGGCGTCCCAAGCTCCATCGCCTCGATCGGCGGAAATCCAAAACCTTCTATGAGCGGCAGAAACACAAACAGCCTTGCCTCACGAATCAGCTTATGAAACGCTTCGTCGCTCTCGATATATTTGATGCATGTGATTTGATCAGACACCGTGCAGCTGCTGACAAACTGATCTATGCGCTCTATGCCCACGATCGTGAGCGGAAGCGGCTGGTCCGTCATCTGACAATACCGCTCATAGCTTTTCACGATGCCCACTGCATTCTTGTGCGGCAGCGCCGAAGTATTGGCGACGATATACCCTCTGTCCACCTTCTCCCCCTCTGGACAGGAGATCGCCGTATGTCCATTGTAGATGACCGTGATCTTTTCTGGCGGCACCTTGGAATACCGGATAAGATCCCGCTTTGACGCCTCCGAGATCGTAATCACATCATCTGCTCCGCGCGCAGAAGCCCGAAGCCGCCACATTATATAAAAATTCTCCAGACGGTTAAAATATCCGGGATACTGTTCATGATAATAAAACGGTATCATGTCATGGATGATCACGCTCGCTTTCGTCAAATGCAGCATCGGCGCATAGCCTCTGGGAAAAAGCACCCTGTCTGCCCGAAGCCTTCTGGCATAAAAACTCACCTCAAACAGCTCCCACAAAATGCAGGTGAATTTATTCAGCGGATTTTTGTTTTTGATCTCGATAAACCTTATCCCGGGCATGTCAAAATCCTTTTTATTCAGTGTATTGCCAAGGACGATCAGTGTATTTTTTTGAGGATTCGCTGCGAGGTCCCGCACGAGATTCAGCGCCAGATTGTAGATACCGATACTTTTCCCTGCGCCCTTTACCAGTTTAAAACAATCAATCACAAGTCTCATGCAAGATCTCCACCCTTTCCTTTGCATATACTTTATTGCCAAAATCTATAAACATCAGTTCTGCGCTCACTTGATTGTCAAATTCTGCTTTTGGAATAAAAAACAACATCCCACACTCAAGCAGCGCTTCATTCCCCAGCCGCACTGCAATATCCCCGCGCTCCACAAATTCTGCGTAATACTTCTTCCCATCCAAATCCAGATATACACTATCCCATGAACTCATATACTTTTTATCATAACTCCATCCCACCAGTACCACACTCTCTACTCCTTCTATCGTCTGCGTTCCATAATCGGTTCTAATCTGGTTCTGACTATTCATCCCCAGTTCCCAGACAAGTTCCACGTCCGTCTTTAGATCCATCTGTATAAATGTGTTCAAATCAAATGTATACACACTATACCGTTCCAGACGATGCTCCATGAATCCCGACTCTCTGAGCAGGCTGCTGCACGCCGTATTATTGTGGTCCACAATATAGTTCGCATTCCAGTCCAGCTGTTCAGGCATCCCAAAGCGATATCTGCCATGCCCGGCTGTCCACTTGGAATAAATCATTGGATCCTCCCTGTCAAAGACATTGTCTTGATTAAAATCAAACGGACTGACCAGCGCTGCACCAAGATAATAAATATACGTCTGATTGATCGCACTGATGTACGTTGTCTGTGTACTGCACAGCGCATCCGACTCTACAAAGGCTAACGCCTCATCCAACGGATTGTCAAAATAATCCATTTCTTCATATAACTTCGCATATGTGCCGCCAAAGTAATATAATAAAAATGAACTAAAGCAAATAAGATATGCCACAGCAAGTATCGTTTTTACGGTGTTCTGCATTCTTACATCCTGAAACCATGCCACTGTCTGCCAGATGCCCTCCACCAGCAGCACAGGCATTGCCGCCATCGCCGCATTCAGCCGATTTGTATTCGCCTCCATGCAGCACCCTGCTGCAAACAACACCGCCAGCCAGAGCAGATACAGTGTCTTATAACAAAACTCCTTCTTGCGAATGCTCGCAGCAAAATCCCTCACGCACTTTACAATCCCCATCCCGATCAACGGAAGAGACACATAATACACTGTGCCAAACGGCGCCACTGTATTATATCTAAGTCCGTCAAACAAAAAGATACTCATCACAGCATCCTTCACCGACTGCACACTCAAATGTCCCAGACTAATCTCACCGCGTCGGTACTGGAAAAGACGCGTAATCGTAAACGGCCCCATCTGAAACTCCGGCAAGCCCAACAAATTCACTAGCTGTACCGCAATCAGCGGCGCCGAGAGCACTGCAATCGGAATCCCCAGCGCCAGCACATGACAAAAACGAATCTTCCTGACCGCCAACAGATACCCCAGCGCCAGCGCAAGAAACACAGGCATAACCACATAAGAAATCACATATGTGTACAAAAGCACCCCGCCCGCGAAGCCTGCTGCCACAAAAGCCGTCACCCGCTGCGCCCTAACTGCCCTCGCCGCCAAAAACAGAAATATAACCGACATCGCGAGCATCAGATTACAATCCATTCCAATCCGAAACAGCATCATAAAAACAGGCAGCATAGTCATCATAACCATTCCAGTCAATGCTTTGCGGCGCGCCGTATCATCTGAATCCAACATAAATACCCCTGCTCCGCAAAAAAGCGAAACCATATACAATAAAATCCCGGGAAGCCGGAGCGTCACAGGAGACAGTCCAAACCATTTGACAAATGGTATACACAGATACGCATACAGCGCACTCTGACCACCCCCAAAGTTCATGAGATACACAGGATACGATTTCAGATACCGATCCACACCAAAATGTGCGAGACACCATGCATCATACCCCATCCCCATCTCATCCACATGGATACCATTTGGAATTTCTGCGATGTGAAACAGATGCACGAACAGCGCAATGCATGCCACCGTGCCAAACAGCATCACCTGCATCCAGATTGGAACCTGTTTATTACCTCTCTCCATGCTTCACCCCCAATACCAGTATACATCCCCTTCTCCTAAGAACTGCTGCGATAACTGCCATAAAACATCCCCCTGCCGAAATGTACACTGCAAACCGAAATAAAACAGGTTCCCTATATTGAACATGTATCTCATGCCATTCTGTATTCTCTATCAAAACTTTGATATTTCCCGCATCCGCCGTCATAACATCATAGTTCTCTCCCTTTTCATTCGTGACCGAATACCCCATATAATGCATCAACGGCAAATCAATCCAATGCGCTCCTGGCGCTGCCTTGTATGTCATATCAATTTTAAGCCCATCCTTCTCATATGTCTGGACTTCCACTTGTTCATCAGACACGATATAGCCGCCATAGAAAACACCATCCCCTCTCACCATGTACTCTTCCGGACAGTATATGATGTCCGCACAAGTCCTGTCCACATCTGTCCCTGCCCCTGTCATACTCTGGCTCCACTGTAAGTTCCAGTGTGATACATCCAGCAGCACCATCGCAATCATCGCAATCACAACTGCATTGCAGTAACGCTCCATCGCTGAATATTCTACCAACCACACCGCACCCGTTATGGCAAGAATACCGATTGCCGGACCCTCAAGACGCCACGGAAACTGAAGCATGGAGAAAAAACTGTCCAAAAACGCCACATCCCGTATCTTCTCATAAGGAAACCAATTTGTTGTCATAAACAACAGTATCCATGCCAACACAAAAAGTTTTCGCAGAAAACGATCTCTCTCCGACACCCCTGACCTATTATGAACACAATATATCAAACCAAATCCCAACAGACTAAGCAGCGGCAGATGCAGTTCAAAATCCCGCACAAATCCCGCATCATCCTCTGTGATTCGAAAAATACCAAACAAATAAGCCGGGTTCAAGCTCTCAACCCAGTATGCAAACGTCTCTGTCAGCACCCCAAGATTCAGATTTCCCTTGACATAATACGTCAAAAAAGGAACCAGAAATCCCATATTCACTAACAGGGTCAACCCAATTGCCTTCGTTAACTCGACGATTCTTCTCTCCCGAACAATCTTTCCAGCACAGGAACACACCAGCACGAAAGCAATCGCCGCATAGATCACTGTGCTGAGCACATGGCTCTGGATCACGCCCGTCGCCCCGATCACAAGAATCCACCACTTCCTCCGGTCTCCCGCGGCAATCTGCCACACACCTGCAATCACCAGCGGCAGAAAAATCATGGCAAGCGACTCTCCCAGCGCCCCGCGCACAAGTATATTGTTAAGCCTGTAACGCGCAAAGACATAGAGCGCCGTCCCTAAGACCGCCGCCCTCCCCGACTTGGAAAAGCACTTGATGGCAGCGTACATCGCAAATGCAGCCGCGAAGTTGATGAAAATCAAAAACAGCTTATAGCTCACGACATAAGACACTCCCATCAGCCTGAAAACAGCCGGAATATATAGAAACAGACTTGGATACATCGCATTGAGATAACCGTTGCCCAACAGCATGTCAGGATAAATTCTCACTGGAAACTGCCCAGCCCGAAGTCCTTGTGCAATCCCCTCAATCCGAGTTAAATGATAGGTTAGATCATCTCCGTGCCCCACACTGTTTTGATTGAGCAGAAAACTCGAAGACAGTACCGCAATCCCCAAAATAAAAAATATCTCCAGCGACATGCGCTCCGATATTTTTCCCATGCACGCAAGTACATCCAGCAGCAAAATCACGAACCCCGCCGCCAGCACGAGCATACCTCTGACCCAACTGTCACGATGCCACGGCTGGGCAGTCTCCAGCGTAAACGATTTCAGCTCAAGATACCCTTTTCCCGCATAATGAACCGACACCTCAAGATCCGGTGTCGGTTCATCTACCCGCAGATCATAACAAAGTTCTCCCTCGCCAACAGGTATCTTTGCATTGTCTATCTGTACATCATGGTTCCTAATCCAAAGTGTGTTCCCCTCCTCGCTTGATGTGTAAGCAAGTTTGACTTGATAGTTTCCCTTTTCAAGTATCAGTGTTTTACTGTAAAGTTCCTTTTGTGTATCCCCGGCGTGCTGTACTAGAAATCCACTGTCACCGGTAAATATAATCGGCTCCGACGAATCTTTATTGAGTGACACCAGTATCATGAGAATCAGAATCACCAGCGCCTTTTTCACATACGTTCTCTTCTGCAAAATTGTCATTGATTCCTCCTCCGCCTATTTCCAGTAACATCCCTGTTCCACTGTTGCGCCGTTTTTGGGCTTCTCAGAATCCAATGGATAAACCCATGCTTCATTGAAACAGCTCGCAATCTTTGACGGATAGTTCTCCTCCCAGCGCCGACCTTTGATGCCAAACAACAACTGCGTTGCCCCGCCCAGATGAATCGTCTGTTTCCCCGCCTGTTTTAACTTGGCTGCAAGCGGCATCCCATACGCGCCGCATCCAATAATCGCGACGTCGAAATCAATTTTCAACGCCTCTTCGTACATATATTCCAATGCCTCAAACCAAGTGTCAAAGCGCTCATCCCGCTCTCCGCAAAGCGTCTGGACTGCCTTTAAAGTCTTTAACTCAAACGCGGGCAGTATTTCAGTCCCCGGAAACAACAACTCACGCCTCTTGTATTGCGACTGTATCGTATCTTCAAATGGATGAATCACCAGCACCTTTTTCCCCCTGAGCGCTGCCGACCACGGTCTGCAGTTTGCCAGCCACGGCTCCAGCCGAAACAGATATGTGATATCCACTTCCGGCTTGTACTCATCGATCACAAAGTCCTCCATATTCAGATGCCACATTGCCAACAGATCCGCCTGCTGGTAAGCACTTAGTATACAATCCGTAAACCGGTCGAGATACTGTTCCTCCACCGGAAAAAAGCCGGAATCTTTGCCCAGCCTTGTATACCATTTGTCAAGGTAAGCATCCGCCTCCGCAGAATGCCCCATGATCTTCACCCAGAGATTTCCCACCACCGTCTGCAGCTCTGTATTCCCAAAACGGCACACCATAAACGGCTTGTCCGACTGTATGAGATTATAGATATAGTCGTTGGTCTGCCGCTTTGTCATGACCCACTTATGAGCATAGCGGGGCATCACAGGCTCGCGGTGAAAATATTTCAGTATCCCGTGCCGCCGCAGGATTTTATTGAAATAAAAATCACGAAATCGCCACTTTTTTGCATAATGCATCCATTTTTTCTGCAAATCACTGTTCATGTTTGACCCTCTTCTTTTTGAATTGCCAGGCTTTGTTTATTACCTTTGTCACCAATCTGCCCGTTCGGCTCCTGCGCCACCGAAGCTCACTCATTGACCCCACATTCATCCTGTGCGAATCAATAATCTGCGGATACGTGCTGCGGCGCTCTACCTCTGGCTCATAACGATTGACCAACCCATACTGCGACGGGTCGCGAAACCGTTTGATATCATACTTCTTGACCATCAGCGACCAGACAGACTGGTCATGCCTGTGCGCTATGAACTCGGGATAATTGTCAAATCCCAAGGTATTCTTCTGCTCTGTTATCATACGCGCATCCTGCGCATATTTCAAATCTTCCGCAATAAATTTTTCGACAAAATCTGACTTTTTTAATATCACATAACCGCCAATAGACTGCGGCGTATCGGTAAAACGGGGTGTATCACACCCCATCAAAACAAATGCGTCGCGCTTTGTATACTTCCGCTCAAGCATCTCATTTTGAAGCGAAAATACCATGAGCTCCTGCCCCTCCTGCTCCATACAATCGATCAAATACTGAATTCTATTCACATAGACCGAACCCGCATCTGTGTAGATCAAATAATCTCCCTCACGAAGTTCCCTGTACGCTTTGTTGAGGAAATAGGGCTTCCACAAATAATATCCATTTCCTTTCGGTGCGGCAAGAATCGCCTGATTCCGCCGTCGAAACGACGCGTCAATATCTGCCGGGGTATACGCAATTGTCCTGTCTGCCCCCCACTCAAGCGCGGTTTGAAGATTGAGCTGCTGCGCCTTTGCAAAACTCCTGTCTGCATAATTAATCGCTATAACCATTCTTACCCTATCCTTATATTTATTTCTGTTTATTGGCGGCACTGCCTGCTTTTCTTCTCCCTTAGAAACACCACCTGCCAGATTCTCATTACACTTACAAATACAGCATTCCCAACACTGCGAGACCATATACGATGCACATGATGACAAGCACCTTATCGTGCACCAGCACTTCCACCGGATCACCGTCAGATCTGCCCTCAATATCAAGGCTGTATTTCATGCAGATGACCAACACCATCGGAACACTCCACACCAAAAATTTACTGGTGTGCTCAATCGTCCACAGCGAGTAAAACATAATGCCCAGCGCCACACACATATACATATTCTTATCCAGAAAATTATTGTTGTAATACTGCAATACCTTTCGCGTCTCACTGCTCCCGCTGCCTGCAAGCTCATTGCGCCGTTTCCCCAGACCAAAGTAAAAGGCAAACGCAATAATCGTCAGATACAGCCAACTTGAAATCTCAATCCCTGTCGCCACTGACCCATAGAATATTCGAAGCAAAAATCCCGTCACCAGAATGACCACATCCACAATCGGACAATTCTTCAATCCCATACTATAACAAATATTAATGGCAGCATACAAGAACAGCATCACAACCGCTGCCATGCCCGCGATTTTCCAGCTGATCCCCAACGATAAAAACATCAGCACGACGCCCATCACTGCCGCTGTCTCCTTTTTGACTTTCCCAGAAGCAATCGGCCGCCTGCATTTGACAGGATGCACACGATCTTTCTCATAGTCCATGATATCATTCAGAATATAAATTGCAGACGCCGCAAAAGAAAACGCCGCTATACCTATCACTGCCTTTCGGGCAACATCCACATCAAACAGAGAACGATTAAATATGACCGGCAGAAATACCAATATATTTTTAATCCAGTGATGCGGTCTCAGACATTTTATATACGCCTTCATGATTCAACTACCTAACTCCATTCGTCCGCCTTTGCAGGCAAATCTTTGATTTCACGTAACTCCCGTCTGCCTGCTTTTTCATGCTAATCCCAGCGCCTCAAGCACCTTCCAGCCATAGGACTCTATCATTGATACCATCGGATTAATTAGATTCTGAGCAAATGCGCCTGAAATCCCAGCGTAAAACAACAGCACCAAATAATACGTCCTATTGGCATCAATTCGCTCCATCATTTTTGACGTCGCAGTCTTTACTGCCCTGTCACACGTCATATTCAACAGCCAGATACAGGCAAACTCATAGAAAAACACTGCATATGTCCACCGCCCATAATCACAGTGCATAATATACATCGGAATGACCGTCACAATACCAGAAGGAATCAGTGCATAAAATTTCCCCTGTTTTCCAGCCTCCCGCACGACCAGTTTCCAATAATAATACACTTCATATATAAAAGGGGAAAACATCACAAGCATGACAATCAAAAGAAGCCAATAATCCTTGATGTCTAACGCAATCCCTGAAAAGCCGCCATCTCTAAAGAGATATCCCTGTATCAACTCCCGCTGCGTCTCAATCTCCTCAATGGGCTTATGCATAAACTCCGCAGTCCGCTCGATCACATATTCAATCGTAATGCCCTCGCGGGCTGTGGCAGCAAACATCATATACAAAAACAGCACCGATGTCAGCACAAAGGTCACGATGCCATAAAATACGTACATCTTGGTATGCGAATGTTGTGTCACGAAACGCCTATTGTCTGCAGATTCTGTACCAACATGATTGTCCAACAGTATTTTATACACAAAGACCATTATAATCAAATTAAAATACAAAAAGACATAGCCTGTATGAATCAGTTCACACACCACAGCGATCACTGGAATACACCACAACATTTTTCCCTTTAACAGTAGATACATACCCAAAATCGACAGGATTGGAAGCCACAGCTCCATCAGTGCAAAGTTGCTGTAGTTTGTACTCCACCCCGGTCCCATAAAAAAAACCAGCGCAAGCCCTGTTAGAAAACGCCTCGCCTCTGCGTCAAGCCGTTCCATTCCAAGTGTTTTGTACGCAATCCAAAGAATCAGGAGTGTGAATGTTCCCATCGTAAGAAACGCATGTACATAGCGCATATATCCCCATGGAATATGGAAAATCTTCGATGTGAGATTCAGTAACGTTCCCAAAAATCCCCTCTGAATAAATCCATATTCATATGAAAATGAGAGCTGCACTTGATTCCAGCCGCCAAACTTAAACGGAAAATACCGAATTGCCTGCACCAGCATAATCAAAATCAAATATCCTATAAATCTTTTGTTCTTTGTGTTCTTCTTCATGTTGTCTCCTAACTGATATCGCATAATCACAAAATAGATGAATACTCTTATTATAATTGAAAAAGGGATAAATTACAATGAACTTATCCCCACAAACAGTAAAATTTGTCCAGCACTCTCAATACTGCTTTCATTTTCAACATTTTTCTGGTCCAATCTATGAAAGGAATAGCATGCTGTGCTAGTGCTATAACGAATTGAATTTCCAAGAGTTTTCAGAGAACACGGTTATAACCATCTGCAGCAATGTCCCCATAGGAAATAAGATTCAGCATAATATCCTCATTTCCTAATCAATTTCCTGCTCTAACACTCTAAACAATCCACACTGAAAGAACTCTTCCAGAGAAATCCCTAATCCATCACATATAATCTTGATGGTGACAATCCCTGTGTTCTTGCTGTTTCCATTCATGACATTCTTGAGCGTCGATGGCGGCATACCCGCGCAATATGCAAGCTGAGACACATTCAGATTTTTCTCTTTACACAGACTCTTGATCCTCCTCACAACAGCTTCTTGCGTTTTCACTATCATCCACCCCGATTACGCTTTTGTATAATTTTTGTTTCCACTTTTTTATTTTACAAGAAATGTATACAGAGATAGGACCTTATATGGTCTTTTTGTGGAAATATATTGATTTAATTTCCCGATCAGACATACCTTTCTCCTAAAAGCAACACCTCAATGTACTTAACCGAATAGTTACACTGAACGTAAACGGACAAAAAGTCGATAATTTTGATTCAGCGTTGCACTAAAAAGTAAGTAACAACGCTTTTCTAAACCTAAATTTTCCGGCATGCGCAACTTTACATTAGAACTTCATTTATATACATATCTGGAAGCTCGTATTTCATTGTTCGCGCTAAAACAGCAAACACTAAACTTATAC
>CAMWJQ010000093.1 GCA_947174615.1 uncultured Lachnospiraceae bacterium | reverse complement strand
GTTAGCGCCCAAGTGGAGCAGATCAATGCTTTCACTCTCTGACGAGGAGCGCGTTGTAAGCAGGGAAGCATTGACGTGCGAGGAGACACAGACAGTTTTTGCGTTAGTCTCGGACAGAAGCCTGAGCAGATATTATCTGTTTTTACAGGCTGCGTATGCCTACAAGAACTGCACGGAGGATTATGTGGTGATTGAAAAAGTGCAGGGCAATGGGGAGAAAGGATGCCTGCTGGCGCCAGATAAACTAAAACATGCATTTGGCGGCTTTGAGAAGAGACTTCATTATTTGACATGGGTGGGTGATGGGCATAGCAATGACACAAGCCGTATGCTCATTGCCTTCGAGGATATTGAGGCTGCCAAAGGGCGTCAGGAAACAGAACTTTTGAGGTATAGCGCAGAAGACTGGCGCCAGCTTCGCGTCACTGCGCTGGGTGATGAGCCGATACACAGTCAGCTTGCTTTGTATAAGCGCTATTTCATAGAAAGCGGTCTGGCGGTGCGCTGTGTGGACGATGATGCCTTTGGATATTATTATGGATTGTTTGAGGAGTATGTGACAGACCGATTGGCATTTATGGATGAATTTTTTGAGTATTCAGGTGGGGCGGCATCATGAAAGGAAAGTGTAACATTATTATATGGGGACTGGTGCTGCTGGCAGTGATTTATTGCGGCATGTACTGGTATGTGAATCGGGAAAGTATTGGGGAAGTCCGCGAGACAGCGCTGCTTGTGGAGGAGGGCAGCGGTGACTCAGACGGTGGGAACCGTGACGAGACAGACAACACAACGGAACAGGAGCGTTTTTTGGAAATCTTTGCGGAGATAGACGGCGAAGGAGATGCAAAGATACAGAAGATAAAATTATTTGTCACAGGGAAGAATGCATATTTTTTTCTCCCGTCCTATTGTAAGACGGATTCAATGGTGCTGCGCTATGATGAACATCAGTTTGAATTGGCGCTTGAGGAGCGTGATATTCCGTCAGGAACAGCGTTTTATATGGATGGTGCAGATGCCAGTATCCTGACGCTCACAAGAGAAGACGGCACAAAAGAACACTATGAGCTGCGTGTTATGCAATCGGCAAACCTGCCTTCTATATTTATTACAACCGCAAATCACTCCATGGATTACATCAATGACATGAAGGGAAATTATGAACCGGGACATCTTGTGTGTGTGAATAATTTGGGCGGGATTGATTGTGATGCAGCGCTTGAAAAAGTCAAATTACATGGTTTTACCAGTCTGAGTGTGCCCAAAAAGACCTATCAGGTTGATTTTTGTGAGTCGGAGGACTTGCTGGGCATGGGGAGCGCTTCGCATTGGATTTTTCAGGCAAATGCCTATGACAAGTCCTACATGAGAAATAAGCTGGTTTATGATATGTTTCAGGGCATGACCTCAAACTATGCCGTTGAAAGTGAGTTTGCGGATGTATATTATAATGGAGAATACGCTGGAAATTATCTGATCTGCGAGAAGATTGAGGCGGGTGTGAACCGCATAGAACTTGCAGACAATGCGGCAGCGTACACAGCCGACAACGCAAAAGGGCAGGTGATTGAGGAGGAGGACATACGGTATTTTGATACTCTGGACGAGGATACCAGCGGCGGCTACTTAATTGAAACACAAAATGTACTGGTCTCTTCAGATTTGCTGCGCATGTCAGAGGAGGACAGTTATTTTATATCGGATTCCGGCAGATATGAGATCCGATGGCCAAAGGAGATCTCAAAGGCGCAGATTTCTTATATTCGAGATTATATGAAACAGGTTGAGACACAGATCGCAGGGTGTGTATCAGAGAAGGATTACAGACAGCTTGCAGAGATCATTGACATAGATTCCTTTGCACTCATGTATCTGATTGATTTGATTGCAAATGATGTGGACGCCAATGCCTACAGTACTTTTTATTACAAGCTTCCTGAGCAGCAGGGCGGAAAACTGTATGCTGGTCCTGTGTGGGACTATGACAGAGGGTTTGGCAATGAGGAGAGAAATGTTCATGTGAATGTGAACGGATATTGGAATGGACCTTGCGAGGCGTTGTATCAGAATAAATTATTTCGAAACAGAGTGCGTGAGCTGTATTATGAACGCTTTCTGCCGCTGTTAGAAAATATCCTGTATGCTTTTCTTGAGGAGACGCCTGACAGGATTGCTTTGTCGATCAAGATGGATTCGGCGCGCTGGCAGAACAGTCTGGACAGACTGAATTATTCGTATGATTGTTTTGAGGAAGAGGTGGCTTTTTTAAGTTATTATTTTCACGAACGCGCTGCGATCGCTTCGGAGTGGATCAATGAGACAGGTGTGTATCATATGGTTACATTTACAGTGCCGCAAGGCATCAGTAAGAGTTGCTTTATCAGAGATGGAGAGTTTCTGGCTGCATCAGTGCTCTCCCTTATGAGAGAGGAGCTTCAATGTGAGATCTGGTCCCATGAAAACGGCAATATCTACCAGCAGGGGCGTCCTGTATTTGGCGATATGACGCTGTACGGCAGCGCGGAAGAATAGGATAAGTAGAAATTTATATGGATATTTCTGGCAAAATAGTATATAGTAAAAGAGGAAGAAGCAGAGTAATTCACGCGCAGAGGAGTATGGACCGGATGGCGTATGGATCTTTGTCAGTTGGTATCAGTGATTTTGCGGAAATTAAGTTGTTGCTCACGGGTATCAAAGGGTTTGGCATACGTTCCAACAGAGAGGGCGGCAAAGGGCGAAGTGATTTGGTTGTCAAGCCAATCCGCCGCAGCAGGGAGGCGTTTGTCGTCGAGTTTAAGGTTGCGAAGGACATCGACGACATGGCATCAAAGGCGGAGGAGGCGCTGCGTCAAATTGCGGAGAAACAGTATGATGTAGAGCTTCGAAATGATGGCTATAAGTATGTGAGCTGCTATGGTATTGCCTTTTGTGGCAAGGAGTGTGTGGTGCATTGTAGACCATGTGCAGGGGTAGCGCAGTAATTATTGTCATAATCTGGTATAGTGGATTGGTGCAGGAGAAGAATATGAAATCCAATTAGACATCAAGACTGGGGAAGGAGTATATGACATTATATGACAGAGACGCAGAAAAAAATATATTTTTTTATAGGCACAGAGGCAGAACTCATCAAGGTATTTCCTGTGATTATAGAGTGTCAGAAGGCAGGGAATCAATGTCATTTGATTGCATCTGGTCAGAATGATCTGCATAAAAGCCGGATATTAGATTTTATACAGTTAAACGGAACATATATTGAATTATCAAAGGAAGAATCGATTCAGAAAAGCGCTATCGGCTTGTTGAGATGGTTTCTGGCAGTCAAGAAAAAGGCTCCCAAGATGATCCGAGAGCAATTTGGCGCGGAGGCATTGACCGGTGCGAGTCTGGTCGTGCATGGAGACACAGTGTCCACAATGATGGGTGCCTTTATCGCTAAGAAGCTGCGGATGCGTGTCTGTCATGTGGAGGCAGGGCTGCGCTCACACAATCTGCTCAATCCGTTTCCAGAGGAGATTGACCGCCTGATCACAAGCAGATTGACAAGTGTGCATTTTGCGCCGGGAAGGCTGCCGGCGCAAAATCTTGACAAGGCAAAAGGAAAAGTGATCAATACGAAATATAATACGATTCTGGACAGTCTGTCTTTTTCGCGGACAGTGGAGGTGATGACAGAGGAAGTGCAAAAGATACAGGGGGAAGATTATTTTGTCTTTGTCATGCACCGACAGGAAAATTTGATGAATAAAGAGTTTTTTGTGCAGGTACTCTCGCAGGTAAGGCAGTTTTCGAGGCAGAGAAAGTGTGTGCTCATCCTTCACAAAATTACGGAAAATAAGCTTAGAGAGTTGAGTCTTTTGGAAGATTTAAAAGCAGATGAACATTTCTTACTGCTGCCACGTGTGGATTATTTTGATTTTATGAAGCTGCTTGACGGGGCACAGTATGTGATCACGGACGGCGGCAGCAATCAGGAAGAGCTGCATTATATGGGAAAGCCGTGTCTGATTATGCGAAAGACGACAGAACGTCAGGAGGGCATCGGCGAAAATGCGGTGATGTATGGAGGAAAGATTGAAAATATGAGAAAGTTTGTAGGGCAGTATCAAAAGTATGAAAAGGAATGTCTGTTGGGAAAATACAGCCCCAGCAAAAGGATTTGTGAGGTATTGAGCAGACTGTAAAGGGGAATCCTATGATGGAAAAAGAAATTTTTTTCACAATCGTAATGCCGGCTTATAATTCTGAGAGAACGATTGAAAAAGCTTTAAAATCGATCAGAGACCAGAAATTTGATCAGAATCAAATAGAGATCTTAGTCATTGATGGCGGCTCGACGGACCGGACAATAGAGATCGCAAAGAGATTTGGAGCAGTGATTGTACCAAATGAGGAACGTGTTCCGGAGGCGGCAAAGAGGCTGGGATATTGGTATGCAAAGGGGACATGGATTATTAAGCAGGATTCGGACGAGGTCTATGTGACGGACACTCAGCTTATGCGGAAGAAAAGATTTATAGAGAAAAATCCTGATGTGTATTGTCTTTTGTCAGACAAGCTTCTGGCGGGGAAGAAGTGCGGTATTAGTTGTGCTTATCTCAATTATTGCGGAGATCCATTCAGCTATATTGTATATAACCTTCGAGGCTCAGTGGTGTCTCAGAACAGGCAATATCTTATTCGCAGAAGTAAATATGGCAATGTTTATCAGTATCAGAAAGGGGACCCCTATCCAATTGGTGATGGAGGATGTACCGCGTTTCATATCAAGAAGTTCAGAGAATGGTTTGGAGATTTGTATGACAGTCAGGAGTATGTGAATCTTTCGACGCAAAAGATTATTGATAAGACAGGGCTTTTGGGATGTATTCCAGAGGATAATATCTATCATTATTCCAAAGCTGATTTTAAGACCTATTTAAGAAAAGTTCGGTTTAAGATCCATTTTAACCTGAATGGCACTAATGCGCTTGGATATGCAGCAAAGGCGGAGAGCGGCAAGTATTATAGCAGGAGGAAATGGTTGTTTGTATTGTATGCGGTTTCGGTGCTGTTTCCTGTTCTGGATTCCTTCAGGATGGCATGGAGTCAAAAAGACTGCTCTTTTCTGCTGCATTTTGTGTATACGTATTATGTGTTGGTCATAACGGCAGCTGAGATTTTTAGGAAGGTATTCAAGAAAGACAAGGGTAATTATACTTATGGCTGAGCGTCAAGAATGTAAAGTGAGTGTTATCATTCCTGTCTATAATGATGAAAGGTATATCAGGCATTGTGTGGATTCGATCATTGGACAGACGTATCGTGATCTGGAAATCTTATTGGTCGATGATGCCTCGTCGGATGGTTCATTGGCAATCTGTAAGGAATATGCTGCAAATGACAGCAGGGTCAAAGTGATTCGGCATGAACAGAATTGTGGATTGTCCAAAAGCCGAGAAACAGGGTACACTCAAGCATCAGGTGAGTGGATTTGTTTTATGGATCACGACGATTGTATGAATTCAAGGGCGGTTGAGTATCTGATGGCTTACGCGGATGAATCGACAGACATTGTTGCAGCCAGATACAAAAATATCATAACGAAGAACTTTGAACAGTACGTATGGGAGGATGCGCAGTGCACAAAAGCTCATATACTTTCCCATGACCGGGCAGTGAATATGCTCGGCTCTTTTGGTCAGCATGATGTACCAGAATGTCTGTGGGGCAAGATCTACAGAAGGACTTTATTTGAACAGACTGAGTTTTGCAAGTATAAAAAAGCATTTCCACTGCTCTATTTTGAGGATGTGCTTCTGACCTCTTCACTTGTCAAGGCGTGCAGGAAAATGATGATTATAAATCAGTATATCTATATTCACCGTGTGGATTTTGACAGCGTATCCATGAGTCCAAGAGCACTGGAATTTAATTTGCAGACCGCCCGAACAGCAGATATTGTCATTGCGAGACTAGAAGAACCGTATGCAAATAAAGCATATGCAAAAGTATTACAGAACTATCTGTTAGTATTTTCAAAAAACTGGTATCTGGTGTGGTGGTATCACAAAAAAGATCAAAAGCTTCTTGATGAGATGGAAGGACTTTTTTATAAATATTATGACAGCTACAAGAGACTGAATGTGCAGATGCCGATCGTGCCAGATCTGTGCATTAGGCTTTTTCGCCTGAATAAAGTCTTGTTTTGTATCGTGGTATGTAGAGTGTGGTTTGAGTGTGTATCCAAAATAAGATATTGTATCAAATCAAAATGACAATAGCACAATATTATACAAATGGATAGTACATTGCTTGAGGAGAGGTGTATATGATAAATATCATAATGTGTACTTATAATGGAGAAAGATATATAAGCGAGCAAATACAATCCATTGTGGACAGTACTGTGAAGGATTGGCGGCTGATGATATTTGATGACCAGTCAATTGACCATACCATAGAATGCATTAAATATTATCAAAAGAAGTATTCTGGCAAAATATATTATAAAATCAATCAAAAGAAACAAGGTGTGGTTTTAAATTTTCTCAAAAGTATTTATGAGGTAGGCGTTCAGATGAAGGAACATGATTTGATCATGTTATGTGATCAAGATGACCATTGGAACAGGGATAAAATCCAAAAAACAGCAAATGGTATGAAACAATTGATCCAAGTATATGGCAATAAGATACCTTTGTTGGTCTGTACAGATGTGACTGTGGTAGACGAAATGAGGAATGTACTGAATCCGTCTTTTCGCAACATGAATCATTACCAGATAAAAAAAATGGATTTGTCGCATCTGTTGATGGAAAATAAAGTGCAGGGCTGTACTGTTATGCTTAATAAAAGCCTGGCAGGGATGCTTGACAGACTTCCGCATACAGCGGTCATGCATGATAGCTGGCTGGCGCTGATCGCAGTGGTGTTTGGAAGGATAAAGTATATTGATGAGCCAACCATGCAGTACAGACAGCATACAGGCAATCTTCAGGGCAGTATATCATATAAGGAAGATGTGAAAAACAAGTTTTCGAATCTAAGAGGGCAAAGACAAATTGTGATGAAAACCACACCACAGGCTACTGAATTTTTGAAGTTGTATCGGGATGTGATTCCTGTGGGGTCACGCAGTGTTATCAAAGCATTTGCAACATTGCCGCGACAGAATTTTGTGCTGCGACGGTATCACATTATCAGATATCACATGTGGAAATCGGGGATGCTTCGAAATATTGGATTGATGGTGTTGATTTGAACTTTCTTCCAGAGAGAGGTGCTGTAGGAATGATGGACTATACAGAAAATTTTTTTGAGAGTATTGAACAAAGAAACGCAGAATTTAATAGTCTCTATTATGGCGCAGACTATCTCAGAGGATTGCAGGTCAACAACCTGCTTCGCGTGGTCAAAAAATTGGATTTTTCATTTTTGATGGATGCTGTACGCTTAAAGATTGCGAATAAGAAAATGAGTAGATATCAGAAAAAGAGAAAAACTGGCGGTACTGTACATAAAATCAGTACCTACCAGAGCTATCAGAGACTAAAGGACAAGAAGATCGTCATTTATACCTGTATCGTGGGTGGGTATGATGGCTTGAAGGAGCCACTGCTTTTATTTGACAATGTGGAGTATATCTGTTTTACTGAGGATGCAGCCAGCATCAGGATGGCAGAGCACACAAAATGGACAATTTGTCAAATTCCGGCAGCTATTGCAAAGAAATATGACAGGACGTTCTCAAACCGCTATATCAAGATGCATCCGAAGGAACTGTTTCCAGATGCGGACTATGCTGTCTATGTGGATGGGAATATAGGGATACAATCTTTTCTTGGTGCTTATCTCATACAGACCAAGGCAAAGACAGGAGTTGCTATCTTTTCACATAGCCAGCGTCAATGCGTCTATGTGGAAGCAAAAGTCTGTATCAGCAGAAGAAAAGGCAGAAGGGAAGCGATCGAACAACAGATGCAGGATTATGAAAAGGCTGGGTTTCCGAAAAATTATGGACTGTATGAATGCACGATCATTGCCACAGATTTGAGCAATACACTCTCAGCCGAGCTGATGGAGAAATGGTGGCAGGAGTTTATAAGATCAAAAAGCTGTCGTGACCAGCTTTCACTGCCATATGTCATGTGGAAATCCGGTCTGAAGTATACAGATATCGGACTAATTGGTGAAAAGATCTTTGACGATTGCCGCGTAACGGTGTATAGTCATTAGTAGCAACTGTTTAAAATAGGAAAAAATGATGAAAACGATTGAATTGATTGTGCCCTGCTACAATGAAGAAAGCTGCGTGGCACTATTTTATAACAAAATAAAAGAGGTATTTATACAGATTCCAGATGCGCGGTTTGTCATTACCTATGTTGATGATGGAAGCAGAGATCACACGATGGATGAAATCAAGAAAGTATTAGCTGCTGCGGATCAAGGCACAGTACAATATATTTCACTTTCCCGCAATTTTGGCAAGGAGTCAGCGCTCTATGCGGGGCTGGCTAGAAGCACAGGGGATTACGTTGCTGTGCTGGATGCAGACCTACAGCATCCTCCGGAGCTCCTGATCGAGATGCTGGACGCATTGGAGAAGGAAGGCTACGACTGCGCTTCCGCAAGACGTGTTTCCAGAAAAGGAGAACCTGTATTTCGCAGTCTGCTTTCTCGGACATTCTACCATGTGATCAATCATATCACCATGATTGACCTCGTTCCGGGAAGCACAGATTATCGTCTGATGAGACGCAGCGTGGTGGATGCCATTGTCTCGATGTCGGAAAAGGAACGCTTTACAAAGGGTATTTATGCATGGGTAGGTTTTAAAAATAAATGGATCGAGTATGAAAATGTAGAGCGTGTTGCTGGGACGACGAAATGGAATATATTAGGGCTGTTTAAGTACGCAGTCAGCGGATTTTTTGCTTTTGCGACAACACCGCTTCGAGGGGTCGTTTATCTGGGAATGGTCATTGTTTTGCTGGCTTTTATTTTTGCAGTCTATGTCTTTATCGGCGCGTCGAGAGCATCATCTGCCCGGACAGGTTACGCGTCGATTATGATACTGATGCTATTTTTAGGTGGAGTTATTATTACTATACTGGGTATGATTGGTGAGTATATGGCAAGGATTTATATGGAAGTTAAGAATAGACCGATATATTTTGCACGGGAAATGTATATGATGAGCGATATAGTGCGCGGTATGGCGGAGGAAGGCAAAGCTGTTACAGCCGCTCAGGATTTGACTACAAATAAGGAAGAAAAAGAATGTGGATAACAGATTTTGTCATTAAATGTATACCAGATACTATGTATTTAAAATATATGTACAGGAAAGTAATGGGTAAAACGTTGAATTTGGAGCATCCTAAGACCTTTAATGAAAAGCTGCAATGGCTAAAGCTTTATGACAGAAATCCAGCTTATACAAGAATGGTGGACAAGTACGAAGTCAGGAAGTATGTCAAGGAAACAATAGGGGAGAGGTATTTAATTCCTTTGGTTGGCGGACCTTGGCTACAGTTTGAAGAAATTGTTTTTTCAACGTTACCTGAACAGTTTGTACTAAAGTGTACACATGATTCTGGCAGTGTAGCAATATGCAGGAATCAGTGTGATTTTGACACAGAGTCTGTGAGAAAAAAATTTAACAGAGCATTAAAGGGGAATTTTTTTTATGGCGGAAGAGAATGGCCTTATAAGAATGTGCAGCCAAGAATCATTGCAGAACAGTATATTGCAGGTGCAGCGGGAGAAGAAATTGTTGATTATAAGCTTCATTGCTTCCATGGTGTGATGAAGTTTGTATTGGTATGTGCAGACAGGACCGGTGAAGAGAAGAAGGTATTTTATGACAGCCATTGGAACAAGTTGCCATTAAAACGACCAGGGATGTCCTCAGACGTAGAGATTCCAAAGCCGCAGTTGTTTGATGAAATGGTTCAGATTGCTAAGATCTTTTCCAAAGGAATTCCTTTTTTGAGGGTAGATTTGTATGAAATATCCAAGAAAATCTATTTTGGAGAATTAACATTTTTTCCAGCAGGGGGATTTGAGGCGTTTGAACCAGAGGAATGGGATGAGAAGATTGGCGAGTGGTTAGTACTGCCAAATAGATAAAATATGAATGAAATGGAGTGATTATGAGGCTATTTAGTATTATTATCGCAGTATATAATGTGGAAAAATATTTGGAAGAATGTCTGGAATCCGTATTCATGCAAAACTATGTGGATTGGGAATGTATTTTAGTAGATGATGGTTCAACAGATACTTCATTAGAGATTTGTGAAAAATATGCAAAAAGAGATCGTCGATTTAAGGTATTTCACCGAGAAAATCTAGGCTCATTGATGGCACGCAGATATGGATTAAGCCAGTCGCGGGGAGATTATTTGTTATTTATTGATTCGGATGATTCTATCCATGGGGATTTGCTAAAAGATGTTGATGGGATTATATCTGCAACTCAGAGTGATTTGGTGATTTATCGTTTTCAGTGGGTGAATAAAGTTCAAGTAGTTGATTCAGAATTGATCTTTCCAGAGGGCACCATAATCGGTGAAGGCGGATTATCAAAAACAGTTTTGTGGGAAAAGCTTCCCATATGTAATAGTTTAAATAATTTATGGTTAAAAGTTGTGAAAAGGCAATGCTTGGACTTGGATGCTGATTATTCTAAATATGCTTTTTTGCAATTTGGCACAGACTTAATGCAAAGTCTTCCAATTTTGGACAAGGCTCAAAAAATATATTTCACAGAAAAAATATATTATTATTACAGATATAACGATACAGGAATTTCCTCCCAGAAGGAGAAGATAAAGGATATAGAAAGTATAGATA
>CAMWJQ010000092.1 GCA_947174615.1 uncultured Lachnospiraceae bacterium | reverse complement strand
ATATAGTATATAAAAAACGGGCAGATTTTGCTCGTTTTTTATATGAATTGACTTTAAAATAGTGAGCGTATTTGATATGATAGGATATAAGTACTAGGCTCTAAAAGATAGGAGGAACATAGAATGGACAACGAGATTAAAAATATCGTATTTGATATGGGCAATGTACTTACGATATTTCATCAGAGGGAATATATTTATCGGTATGTAGAGAATGAGGAAGACTTTACTTGGATCAAAAACCATCTATGCGGGTCGGTGGAGTGGCTGCAGATGGATCGGGGAGCTGTCACAGATGATGAAGCGATTGCCTCCATATGTGAGCGGGTACCGGAACATCTGCATAACACCGTGGAACGGTTTATCAGAGAATTTCGGATGGTGCATTTGCCGAATCCTCCGATGGAACAGTTGGTAGAGGAATTGTCGCAAAAAGGATATGACTTGTATCTGATGTCCAACACATCGCATCGTTTTAGGACATTTAGCAAATTTATTAAATCCATCGCATACATGAAGGGGATTTGGATCTCCTGTGAGCATGGTTTACTCAAGCCTGAGCCGGAAGCATATCAAGACTTTTTTCAGACATTTTCATTAAAACCCGAGGAATGTTTTTTCATTGACGATACACCTGCCAATATAGAAGCAGCCAAAAATCAGGGGATGCAGGGCTGTGTGTATTATAATGACGTAGAAGAACTTCGTCATTTTCTAAGAAAAGCAGGGGTAAAGGTATCATACTTTGGAGGTCTGGGAGAACACAATGAAGAGAACAATAGAGTTATCTAAATGGCATGTGGCAGCGCTGGGGTTTTTTGTGTTTGGTGTGTTTAGCCTGATATCAGGTATCGCGATGACGATTGCAATCAATATGTCTAAAATGGACCCGGAATCGCTTCGACGGGGCAAATATATTAAGGGAGAGATCACGCAGTATATGGGGAAGGATTCGGAGATCAACACATCATTTTATGGCGTGAGCAGTTCGGTGGCATATGGGTTTCGATTTTATGATGTTTATACGATTCCTATTTCTGGCGGTCAGTATGTGGAGCTGTTAATCAGAGATCCGGCTTTGCAGGATATATTGGAATCATATGACCGGGGTGTTGGCAGAGGTGCGTATTTTGTAGGAAAAGTGGAGAAGCGTAAATACAGAATTAATGACGATTTTTGGACGATAGACGGGATAAAGGACAATATCTATGATAAGTATGTTATCCGTCAGGTCAATCCCAAAAAGGCGACATACAAACTGTGCGTAGGAGTATCCATGTTAGTCACTTCTTGGATGATATTTATGGCGTGTGGTGGCGTGAAACGGATTTTGATTTAATGGCAGGTGGTAAATTGTACCGTAATAAATATCCTGATCTCCGGAGCCTGACAAAATATAAAAGAAATAAGAGGCTGCGGTATTGGAAGTATCAACAACATCTCCGGCAGCTTTGGGAGATTACAAATCATCATTATATATTTCCGCCTGTTGAGTATGTCAATAAGATTTGCATCAATGGGAGATACTGTGAGAGAAAGGTTCCGTATTATAGGCGGTATTCGGAAAATCACGGAGGTATCGGACGGAGATTTTGCAAAAAACTGTCAAACAGACGCGTCAGGCATTATAAAAAGGGGATTTCCAAAGGTGGTCATTACAGAAAAATATTTGACTATCAATGGTCTATTGAGTAAAATTTCTTGACAAAGCAGGTCTGTAGTTGTAGACTTAATTCAGAGGTCTATAACTACAGACCTGCTTTGGATTTTTATATAAGAAAATGAGGTGAAAACAATGGAAAATCTGAAATTATGCGACAGCGATTACCGCTTTATGCTGGTGGTGTGGGAAGCAGCGCCTGTGAACTCCGGAGAACTGGTGCGCTTGTGCCGTGAACAGCTTGGTTGGAAAAAGTCAACAACGTACACACAGATCAAGAAAATGTGTGACAAGGGTTATATCGAGAATACACAGGCTGTTGTCAAGGTTTTGATACCGAAAGAAAAGGTACAGGCAGACGAGAGTGTCTATTTTGTGGAACGCACTTTTGATGGGTCGCTTCCGGCATTTCTGACAGCCTTTCTCGGTGGTAAAACCATCTCGGAGAAGGAGGCAGATAAGATCAAGAAGATGATTGATGAACATATCAAGTGAATCGGCTGTGCAGAGAACAAGGAATGCGGCAGACAGGTTGGAAGAAGGGGATTATGTTGATGATAAACAGGTTGTTTTTGAAAATTGCCGGGATGAGTCTGACGGCAGGGATTGTCATACTTGTGGTGCTGCTTGTCAGACTGCTGCTCAGGAGAATGCCGAAAAGCTTTGTGTATGTGCTCTGGGCTGTGGTGGCATTTCGGCTTGTGGTTCCGATTTCTGCTGACACGCATGTCAGTGTTTTTAATCTGATTCCCGAAGGGTATGGAATCGATAGGGATCGTTATATAACAGAAAATTTAACACATAATATTAATTTGCCAGATGAGAAAACGCCATCCAATATAGGCAGGATAACGGCAAAACCGATCAACAATATTGGCTTGACAGCAATAAAGCAGACAGGACAGGTGACTTTTCCTGAATTGACGAAAGATCAGATGCATGATATCAAGGAAAATCCTGCGGACAGCACGGGGGTTCAGGCAGGGCAGGTTCAGCCAGAACATCGTATGACAGTACCTCGTCAGGAAACAAAAACAGATACAGCCTGTCTCGTAAACGTATTGTCTCTTGTCTGGATTGCCGGTATACTGACACTTATGTCATATACTGTAACGATGCATTTTATGCTAAGAAAGCGGCTTCGATACAGCGTACAGCTCTATGAAAATCTATATGAGTGCGATACAATACGATCGCCGTTTGTGTATGGGTTGTTTTTTCCAAAAATATATATGCCGTTTCGATTGAGTGAGGTTCAGCGGCAATGTGTCTTGGCGCATGAGCGGTATCACCTTCAAAGAAAGGATCATTGGATCAAAAGCTTTGCTTATGGATTGGTGATTGTCTATTGGTTTCAGCCGCTGGTATGGGTTGCCTGCCGCTTGATGTGCAGGGATATGGAAATGAGCTGTGATGAGAAAGTGACTGCAGGTTTTACAGATAAAATGAGAGGAGAGTACAGCCGGCTTCTGCTTGCGTTTGCGTCAAATAAAAGGCGGATGCCAGTCAGCCCTCTGGCGTTTGGAGAGGAGAATACCATGGCGAGAATTAAGAATATCTTAGATTACAGGAGACCCGCAAAATGGAAAATAATAGGAAGTACCATGGTGCTTATGCTGACAATGGCGGCATGTGCGACAGATGCAAAGGTGGGGGCACCTGCCGCAGATAGTACAGAACTGCCGACAGACAGCGTGACGAAGAGCATTTCGGATTCAGCGAATGTAGTACACGTCAGAGCGGCGGATGGTTCAGAGGCAGTTATAGCGGCTGCAGATCAAGACATGGCGGATGGACAGACGCAGCGTCTATTACCGCATCAGCAGGCACAGTGGGCTGAGAACAGTTGGTGTGATTTGGAGCTTATATCTCTTGACTATGCAGATGCAGGCAAGATTATCTTTCATATTTCGAGCGGGTTATTTGAGTATGACCTGCTTCAACAGCAAATCACGCATAGCATTGATTTGAAAGCCTTGAATTGTCAGGCAGTACAGACTGGAGGAGCGTGCAGCGTTCAGATTTATCAGGATAACCAAAATGAATGCCTGGCGGTCATCCTGCCGTATCCCTATGAAGAGGCAGACGGATATGTCTATCGTTTTGATACAGATGAATTATTTACATACGATACCTCTTTCTTAGAGGGGTATACCGTGTACGATGGTCTTGTCTCAAAATATGATCTGCCGGAAGGGGAAAAACCGAAGGGTTTTCGAATTGCCGAAAATGTACTGCCGCTGGGAAATCGTACGTATGGAGCACTGCATTGGCAAAGTGCAGAACTGGCAACTATGTATTATGAGGCAGGAGAACAGAAATGGACACTGTTTCAGAAGGAGCAGGCAACACTGCCAAGACTTGCCAAGCAGGATGAGAGCTTTTATCAATCTATTTCACAGGAGTCAGGAAGATCGATAGAGCACTGTCTGTTAGATTACAAGGCGTTATATAACATGCATGATTATGATGGTGTCTGTGCACTTGCGACAGGGCTGGAATATTCAGAGGAACTGCGGCAGAAATTCAGCGAACGGACAGATACGCTGTCACATGGTGAAGAGATCCGTCACTCGGAGAATGAACAGACGTATTTGTTTCAGTTTTCATGCACAGATGAGGATGGGGAGAATGAATATAAGGTTTATTTGAACTTTCAATACATAGAAGGACAAGGCTGGAGGGCAGAAGGACTTCCTGCTTTGAGTGCAGGTCAGTCTGTTCAGTACACGAAGGCAAATCCAATAAAGACTGCAGACAGCTATCAGATTTATGCTGACAACACAACTGGTGAGTGGACTGCATATGTCACGGATGCGAATTTCTGTACCGTGTATGTTCGGAACAATAACACGGGGGATATAAAAGAAATAGCGGTTGACGAAGAATCAATGTTTGTAACGGCGGTATATGATTTATACTGGATTAATCAAGATACGCTGGGTGTAATTGCCCATGTAAACCCATCCACATCCTTTCTGTGTGTGTACAGTATGCCGGACTGTGAAAGTATCGACAGTCATTATGGGATATCCTTTAAATGGGCATCGGATGATTACAGAAGTCTTTACTATATAGAACCGACTCCGCACTTTTCAGAACAGACAGGTCCGGAGGCAGTCATGGACTATCAGGGGCAGGCTATATTTGAAACAAATGGAGGAAGCAGTCTGTCGTGTTTAGCGGTATCTCCCGATGGGGATAAACTGGCATTTTTTAGTATTGACGAAGAAAGTGAAAAGAACTATATTTATATTATTGATCATCTTAAAGATGGCGCAGCGCAAAGACAGAATGCAGTTCAAAGCATAGCGTGGGAGTATCAGGCGGGTGAACTTCAGTGGACAGATGATACGGTAATTACGGTGAACACGCTATCAGGCGAAAAGGAACTTCATATAGATACTGGTGAAATATCAGATAAATAGTATGGTCTTGTGAGCTTGGGCATCCGCGTTTTCCTGTACGATCAGGAGGAAGAATACAATTGATGTACAGTTCTAACGAATTTTCCGCATCTATATATTAGTACCACAGCAAGGAAGGGGGTGTCGCTTTAACGGCAGCCCCTCTTGACATTTATCCCAAGACATAGTATAGTGTTCCTATTGAATACTACTAATAAAGATTCTGATATGTGGAGGATGCGATGGATGGATAACGCGGCATTGGGCGTCCTGACGGAGAAGCTTGTACAGTTTGGTCTGACCAGACAGGAAGCCAATATTTATATGTGCCTGCTGCGAAACAAGGATTTGTCAGGATATGAGGTGTCGAAGCTCACGGGGATCTCCCGCTCAAACGTATACAGTGCACTTGCGGCGCTTGTGGACGAGGGAGCGGCGTATCTCATGGAGGGTGAGACAAACAAATATACGGCAGTCCCAATCGAAGATTTCTGCCAGAATAAGATTCGGCGGCTGATGGGGCTGAAGCAGGAGCTTGTCGCGCAGCTTCCACAACTGACAGACCACGCGGAAGGCTACATCACAATCAGCGGTTCACAGCATATTTTGGATAAGATTTACAATATGCTGGAGCATGTAGAGTACAGGGTATATCTGTCTATTTCCATAGAATATTTAGAGCTGTTTCGGGCTCATCTCGAACGGCTTGTCTCGGAGGGGAAAAAGGTAGTGCTGCTCATCAATGGTACGCCAGAGAAGGAGATTGAGGGCAGTATCGTCTATCAGACAGATACTATGAATAGAAATGGACAGCTGCGGCTGATTGTGGATTCCAGCTATGTCCTGACAGGCGAGCTGACAGGGGATGTCACAGACAGCTGCCTGTATTGCGGTCAGAAAAATTTTGTCAATGTCTTTAAGGAATCTCTTCGAAATGAGATAAAACTAATTGAACTGAGCAAAGGAGAATAATAGACGATGAAAAAGGAAGCATTTGTTACGAAAGCACAGATTGAGCAAATCGTGAAAACTTATCCGACACCGTTTCATATTTATGATGAAAAGGGTATCCGGGAGAATGCACAGGCATTGAAGGAGGCATTCTCATGGAACAAAGGATTTAAAGAATTTTTTGCAGTGAAGGCAACACCCAATCCGTTTCTCATTGATATTCTGCGCGAGTACGGCTGCGGCTGTGACTGTTCATCACTCACAGAGCTGATGCTCAGTGATGCAATGGGCATGGAGGGCAGGGATATCATGTTTTCCTCCAATGACACGCCGGCGGAGGAGTTTGAATATGCGGCGAAAATCGGTGCGACGATCAACTTGGATGATATCACACATATTGATTTCCTGGAAAAAACAATTGGCAGACTGCCGGAAACGATCTCCTGCCGCTACAATCCGGGGGGACTTTTCAAGATTACAACCGACATTATGGATAATCCGGGAGATGCAAAGTACGGCTTTACGACAGAGCAGCTCTTTGAGGGATTTCGGATACTCATGGAAAAAGGCGTAAAGCGCTTTGGGATTCATGCCTTTCTGGCAAGCAATACCGTCACAAATGAATATTATCCCACCCTCGCAAAGACATTGTTTGAGGTAGCAGTACAGTTAAAGAAGGAGACAGGAGCGGACATACGATTTATCAACCTGTCCGGCGGTATTGGGATTCCTTACAGACCAGATCAGGAACCAAATGATATCAGGGCAATCGGAGAGGGTGTGAGAAAGGTCTATGAGGAAGTGCTTGTCCCTGCCGGAATGGGCGACGTGGCAATCTATACAGAGCTTGGACGCTTTATGATGGGACCATATGGACATCTTGTCGTTAAGGCAATTCATGAAAAGCACACCCATAAGGAGTATATCGGCGTTGATGCCTGTGCGGTGAACCTGATGAGACCAGCTATGTACGGTGCGTATCATCACATTACAGTGCTCGGCAAAGAACATGCGCCCTGCGATCATAAGTATGATATCACAGGATCTCTCTGCGAAAACAATGACAAATTTGCAGTTGACAGGATGCTTCCCAAGATAGATACAGGCGATTATCTTGTCATTCATGACACAGGTGCACATGGTTTCTCCATGGGCTATAACTATAATGGAAAATTAAAGTCCGCGGAGCTTTTGCTGCAGGAGGATGGAACCGTGAGGCTCATCAGGCGTGCAGAGACACCAAAGGATTATTTTGCAACATTTGACTGCTTTGACGTATACAAAAACTTATGAATTAGACTTTTGATGTTGAATCGCGCACGATCAGGCGCGGTCTCAACATCGACCGGGAGATAGGAACCTTTGCAATCAGCCAGTAGAGTGCAGCGTAGGAGTTGCGGCCAAGATCTATCCGATCCTGATTGATCGTCGTCAGAGCCGGTGAGATTTCCTCTGAGATGGGGAGATTGTCAAAGCCTACAACACTGAGTTCCTGTGGGATTTTGATATGAAGCCGTTCACATTCCCGGATGACGCCCACGGCCAGAAGATCATTGCCGCAGAGGATTGCAGTGGCGCCGTTTTCAATCAATGCCGGCAGATGGTATTTGGCACTGTCCTCAACATAGTAGCCAAATGCCACCAGATTTTCGTCCAGCTCCAGTTTATGGCTCTGCATACTGCTTACATAGGCATCATAACGGTTGCTCGTAACCATCGAGTCAGGTGAGCCGTTAAGCAGGGCGATATTGGTGTGCCCAAGTTCTGTCAAATGGTCGATAGCCAAGTCGATCCCCTCAAAGCTGTCAGTGCCGACATAGGCGACATTTGGATTTTTGGTAATATAATTGTCAAAGAGTACAGTTGGTATCGTGGTGGTTCGAAGTTGTGCCATCCATGGGTCTTTTAAGGCAAAACCAACCAGAAAGCCGCCGTGGTATCCATTTTGAACCATATAGCGGTCGTAGGGGTCATGCATTTGCATGAGCGGTGTGATCGGAGTTACTGTGACTTCCCAATTGTCGCGCACCGCTGCCTGTTTAAAACCAAGGATAATGTCAAATCCGAAGTCCCCGGATTTCTCATACTGCATATTTTCGACAAAAATGCACAAGCGTTTTCGCGTCTCTTTTTTCATTCTCTTTGTGACATAACCCATCTCAATTGCGGTATCCAGTACCAGCTTTTTTAACTCCGGGCTGATATCATTGGCGTCATTTAATCCCTTGGAAACAGTGCTCGGAGCGATACCCAAGCGGTTTGCGATATCCTTTATTGTTACCATATTTTAATCTCACTTTCGGAATCTTCATCTTTGAGAGCAGTACAAACACACTCTAAAATAAGTTTACACGATACGGAAACCGTTTTCAACCGATTAGAGTAAAAACTTGGAATAAAAATGTTAAAATTTTCGAAATGAAACGAAGTGACAAAACCAATTTTATGCGGTATACTTATAGAAAGATCATTATAGAGCGCATTTGAAGTATGTTCTATAACAATTAGAAAAAATAGTAAAAGGAGTACGAAAAGATGGACAATGCATTTAATTCGCCAGTGCAGGTGCTGGACGCAAATATGAACGCGGGAGAGGGCAAAGTAAAACTTCCGCTGTTAAAATGTATCCTGTTAGGTATTATGGCGGGCGCATTTATCGCATTTGGCGGTGCATCGAGCAATGCCGCAGTACATAATATCGCGAATCAGGGACTTTCCAAGACGCTTGCGGGCTGTATCTTCCCTGTTGGACTCATGATGATTGTCTTTGTCGGGGGAGAGCTTTTTACAGGGGACTGTCTGATGATCGCCGGCGTGGTCGATAAACGCTTCAGCGCGCTTGCGATGATTAAGACGCTGGTTATTGTATTTTTCAGCAATATGGCAGGTGCAGTGATCATAGCAGCACTGGTATATTTCAGTGGACTGCTTGATTACACGAGTGGGGCGCTCGGTGCATTTACAATCAAAGTGGCATATGGAAAAGTGACCATAGCGCCATTCAGGGCGGTTTGCTCTGGAATCCTCTGCAATATTCTTGTATGCATGGCAGTGCTGATGGCAACTGCCGCAAAGGATATTGTTGGTAAAGTATGGGCAATCTTTTTTCCGATCTGTGCATTCGTCATCGGCGGCTGGGAGCACTGTGTTGCCAATATGTTTTATATTCCGGCGGGTATCATTGCCAGCATGAATGATACTTATGTGACTAAGACAGAGGAGTTGTATGGCATTACTGCCGATCAGATTGCATCAAATCTGACAATCGGCGGATTTGCGTCAAACCTGATTCCAGTGACAATAGGAAATATACTTGGAGGCATGGTGTTTATCGCACTTCCATTGTATGCGATTCATAAGAGCAAACTGGTGAACAATATAAAATAATATTCAGCGTAAAAAGGTGGTGTAATGATGGCAGCAATGGAAATGACAGATCTAGCGTAAATTACAATAACGATTGATAATTACATGAATCTGCAGCGAGACAAAAAAGAAAATGAAATGAATAAATCGGGCAGGAAAACCTGCTCGATTTATTATGCACACAGATAGAATATGCAAGGACTTGAAAGGAGCAAAAAAATGAACGATAAGCTGACAAGAAATGATATCAAAAAGATGGAGGAGGAGATCGAGCACAGAAAACTTGTGATTCGCAAAGAAGCGTTGGAGGCAGTAAAAGAAGCGCGCGCTCAGGGCGATCTCAGCGAGAATTTTGAGTATTATGCTGCAAAGAAATATAAAAATCAGAATGAGAGCCGTATTCGTTATCTTGAGCGGATGATCAGGACTGCACAGATCATTGAGGATGATGCCAAGGAGGACGAAATAGGGCTGAATAAGACAGTGGAAGTCGAGTTTGTAGAGGATGGAACGATAGAGACATATCGCTTGGTGACAACGGTGCGCAACAACCCCCTGCAAGGGTTGATTAGCATCGAATCTCCGATCGGGAAGGCGCTTGCAGGACACAAGTGCGGCGATACAGTACATGTACAGGTCAACAGTGACTTTGGCTATGATGTGATCGTCAAATCTGTAAAGAACACGCCAGATGATGATACGATTGCACTTAGGAAATTCTAAAGGAGTATTGTAAATGAATCTTATTAACATAGAAAATATTACAAAATACTATACAGATACGCCGCTTTTTGAAAATGCATCTTTTACCGTTGACACGACGGAAAAGATTGGGATTATCGGCATCAATGGCACAGGTAAAACCACGCTGCTAAAAATGCTGGTTGGCATGGAGGAGCCAGATACGGGGACCGTCACAAGGGCGAACAATATCGTTGTCCGCTATCTGCCCCAAACACCTGATTTTCATAAAGACACGACGGTGCTTGAAGCTGTTATGGAGGGAAACCATACCTGCGAAAACGAGTGGTCCCTTGAGAGTGACGCCAAGACAATGTTACAGAAATTAGGAATTTCTGATTATAAAATGAAAGTGGACACGATGTCAGGGGGGCAGCGCAAGCGAGTCGCACTAGCCAATACACTGCTGTCAAAGGCAGATATTTTGGTGCTCGATGAGCCGACGAACCACTTAGATTCCGCTATGGCAGACTGGCTCGAAGATTATCTGAAAAATTACAGAGGCGCGTTGGTCATGGTGACACACGATCGGTATTTTCTTGACAGTGTGTCAAACCGGATAGTAGAGATTGACAAGGGAAAGATCTACAGCTATCAGACAAACTACACTGGATTTTTGGAATTGAAGGCGCAGCGCGAGGACATGGAGGCTGCCACAGAGCGCAAGCGGCAGAGCATTCTGCGGGTGGAAATCGAGTGGATGAAACGCGGCGCACGCGCCAGAAGCACGAAACAGAAAGCGCATATCCAGCGCTATGAGC
>CAMWJQ010000091.1 GCA_947174615.1 uncultured Lachnospiraceae bacterium | reverse complement strand
CAAATTATTTATTCTGTTTTGCCTGCATATCAAACTCCTCCTACCGTTCTGCATTGATAAACTTTGCCCGCAGCTCTACATCACTACGGTTTTCTTTCAGTTCTTTCGGCAGCTTGGGAAGTTCTATCCTTCTCCATGATTTCATCTCTAATCTTATTATAGCAGAATCCTCTCAGCTTTTATAGTACTAACATTAAATATCTCCCACATTGATTCATTTTTCATGCCGAATTTAGCTACCAGCTTGTCCGGCATGAGCAGGATGAATAAGGTTATTTAGCGTGAGTTATACTAAGCTGCGAAACCCCTCAATCCGTGGTGATTCCGTGGTATCGGAACCAAGGCTACAACTTCACCATCACCTCCTCCACCGCCTATGACCAGAAGTGGATTCACGGCAGGAATATCTATGAAAATATCAGCCGCATTGTGGACAGCATCTTCTCCAACTTTCTGTCGCGTCCGGGTGTGCGGCAGCCGATTTTTACCTCTTACTGCGATGGAAACCGTGTGACCTGCAACGGTCTCTCCCAATGGGGCAGCAAATATCTGGGGGATCAGGGATACACGCCCATAGAAATCATCCGTTATTATTATGGAAATGACATGTATATCAACTCTACGTCCTATATATCCGGTGTGCCGTCCTCATGGCCGGGCTATGACCTGACCGTAGGCTCGTCTGGTCAGAAGGTCCTTCAGATGCAGCAGCAGTTAAACCGTATCGCACAGAATTATCCCGCGATTCCACGTATTGCAGAGGATGGCATCTTCGGTCCTGCGACTGCAAATGCAGTGCGCACCTTCCAGCGCGTGTTCGGACTGGCACCGACTGGTATTGTAGACTACCCTACATGGTACAAAATCTCCGAAGTCTTTGTGGGCGTGACACGCATCTCCGAGCCGGGATGAATCACCTGTTCAATCCGCAGGGCTTTTGCGCAGCTGCCCTGCGGATGTTTCCAGTACCTTCCAATTAATAATCTCTATTTAACACCTTGCTAACGTTATACCGATCTGTGGTCAGCATGTCATTCATCCCTCTGCCTCCATATAATACAGCCTCTCCACTTCCTCAATCTCCGCACGTGCACTTGTCACCTCCACGATCTCCTTGCACAGGCAGTCATACTCCTCTATGGGCGCTATGACCGTCAGCTCCACGTCCGCCGCATAGACACTATCCTCTGTTCTGATCCTCCTGTTGGCAAGGATATACTGAATTTTCCCAACTGCATTGTAATCTGCCTTAATCTTTATCCTGACGCCAAAATGCTGCCTTGCCGTCTCACACTTCTCGAGCGCTTCCTTCAACACACCCGAATACGCCCGCACTAGACCACCTGTTCCCAGCAAGGTCCCGCCAAAATACCGTGTGACGACTGCCGCGGTATTTCGAATGCCGCTTCCGAGCAGCACCTCTAACATCGGACGCCCCGCAGTGCCGCTAGGTTCCCCGTCGTCGCTGCTTCTGGTGAGCTGCGCCCTGCTTCCTATCACATACGCAGAACAATTGTGTCTGGCATCATAGTACTTCTTTTTCATTTCCTCTATAAAAGCCGCTGCCTCCTCCTCGCTCTCTACAGGGCGCACTGTCGCGATAAAGCGTGATTTCTTCTCCACCAGCTCCGCTTCCGCTCCTTTTGTGAGCAGCACAAAATCCTCATTTTCCTGACCGTTTCTGTCTTTTTCCATCCTAAACCTCCGTTATCATTCTCTTGTTTCTCCTCATTATATCATAAACAAAGACTGTATAAAATCTAAAATATCTGTCAAGACTGTTAAAAAATCCTTTATTTACCGAAAGTAATTTGTTATAATGAGTAGAATGAAATTTTACATAATGTATTTAGTAACTGTTTTACGGAGGTGATTTTATGAATTACGGGAAAAGAGGAGTCTCAAAAATCCAAAAGTCCCTGACTTCAAAAACCATAAAATTCAAAAAATTGTTCTTTGTCACTGCATTGAAGGTTGTGCTGACTGCCGCCTTGTCCATCATGATTGTCGGCGCCTGTTTTGGTATCGGTGCGTTCAAGGGCATCCTGAGCACTGTTCCTGATGTGGACCCGGCATCTGTCCTCCCTCAGGGCTTTGCAACGATCGTCTATGATGCGAAGGGCAATGAACTCACAAAGCTGGTAGCTGCCAATTCCAACCGAAGCTATGAGAAGATGGATAGAATCCCCAAACATCTCGCAAACGCCTTTGTCGCGATTGAGGACGAACGTTTTTACGACCACAATGGCATTGATATCCGCGGTATTCTGCGTGCAGCGTTTACGGCAATACAGCATTTTGATCTCTCACAAGGTGCATCCACCATCACACAGCAAATCATCAAAAATAATGTTTTCGACGACTGGGTAAACGAAGAAACCATGCAGAAAATCAAGCGTAAGATCCAAGAGCAGTATCTTGCAATCGAGCTTGAGAAAAAGATGTCTAAAGATCAGATCTTGGAAATCTATATGAGCACGATCAATCTGGGACAAAATACCCTGGGCGTGAAAGCTGCCGCACTGCGTTATTTTAACAAGCAGCCTTACCAGCTAACACTCTCTGAAAGTGCTGTCATCGCTGCCACCACGTCAAATCCTTCCAAGTATAATCCGATATCCCATCCTGAAAAAAATGAGGAACGGCGTCAGATTGTCTTGGACAAAATGAAAAAACAGGGATATATCTCACAGGCTGAATATGACGAGGCGATGGCGGATGACGTGTACAGTCGTATTCTGGCAGTCAATGAAGAAATCGTGGATAATAATTCCGTCTATACATACTTTGTAGACGAAGTTACAAAACAGGTGCTGTCTGATTTGAGTGAAATCAAGGGTTTCAATGAAACACAGGCACACTGGCTGCTGTTTAGCGGCGGTCTGAGCATCTATACGACACTTGACCCTGATATTCAGGCAATCTGCGATGAAATTTATGCGGACGAGTCCAATTATCCCGAGACGGTAAAGTGGTATCTGAATTATGTGCTCACAATCAAAAAAGCAAACGGTGAGAAAGAAAATCACAGCACTGAAATGTTCAAGGCTTACTACAAACAGCAAAATGCTTCCTTTAATCTGCTCTATGATTCCAAGGAGGACGCCTATGCGGCGATCGAAGCCTACAAGGATGCAATGATGTCTGAGGGCGATCAGGTGGACGGGGAACGCATCTCACTGACTCCCCAGCCACAAGTTTCAATTACGGTCGAAGATCAGTCCACAGGCTATGTTGTGGCAATGATTGGCGGACGCGGAGTAAAAGAAGCAAGCCGTACATTAAACAGGGCTTCCAACACCACCAGACAGCCCGGCTCCACCTTCAAGGTCGTGTCCACCTATGCCCCGGCGCTTGACAGCGCTGGGTTGACTCTTGCTGACGTTCAGAACGATGCCCCCTTCAACTACGCTGGCGGGCGTCCTGTCAAGAACTGGTGGGGAAGCAACTACAGAGGGCTTCTAAGTCTCCGGTATGGTATTGCACAGTCGGCAAACATCGTGGCTGTCAAAACCCTGACCCAGATTTCACCTCAGCTTGGTTTTGACTATCTGCAAAACTTTGGTTTCACAACAATGGTTGAAAAGCGTGTTGAAAAAGACGGCTCTATTGTGTCTGATATTGGTCAGCCGCTGGCACTTGGCGGCATTACAGACGGTGTTACGAATATGGAGCTCAACGCTGCCTATGCGGCAATTGCCAATCAAGGAACGTATATCAAGCCAAAGCTGTACACAAAGATTGTGGACCATGACGGCAATGTTCTGATTGATAATACAGCACCGGAATCCACTCAGGTGATCAAGGAGTCAACGGCATGGCTGCTCACAAGCGCTATGGTGGACGTTGTCACCTCAGGAACCGGCGGTTCTGTAAACTTCGGCAACATGGCAATCGCAGGCAAGACGGGCACTACCTCTGACTACAAAGATGTGTGGTTCTCCGGCTATACGCCCTACTACACAGCGACAACATGGACGGGTTATGACAACAACGTCAGCATGAAAACCTCTGCCGAAAAGAATTTATCAAAAACAATGTGGAAAAAGGTCATGTCAAGGATTCACGAAAACCTTGAATACAAATCCTTCCCGATGGCAAACGGGATTGTCACCGCTTCCGTCTGCTCCAAATCAGGACGGCTTCCCATCGCAGGCGTATGTGACGGCTGCGTCAAGACGGAATATTTTGCCGAGGGAACTGTTCCTACAGAATATTGTGATGCACACTATTTCTCAAACATATGCCTGTATTCAAACCTCACTGCCTCAGAGGAGTGTCCGTTCAAGCAGGCATCTGTCATAGAGCAGGTGCCCACGCGGCTTCAAGATAACAACCTTGCTTCCGCGCTCACCACAACGCCGGAAACACCCACAGCGCAGAATACGCAGATGTGCCCGCACAACAGCTTTTTCTTCGCAGCGCCCAACGCGCAGGAGGTGCTCCAGCAGCAAATGCTTGAGATGCAGCAGCGCGCTGCCGCGGCTGCCGCACCGCCGCCATCCGCTGAACCAGCCTCAGACACGGACTGACAACTATGATACAATAAAAAAGAGAAGCTTTACAAGGATATTCAAACTTGTAAAGCTTCTCTTTTTTATTCTCTATTGCTGGTTTTTTAATCTACAAATTCGAGGTAAATGATTCCTGCACCATTGTCTTCATATAGCGGCAGTGTTTCATAGGAGGTTGTGTATGTCGGAGCGAACATATCCCCTGACACATCAACCCAATCCATATTTTTTACAATGCATGAGATCTTATAAAGCCCTCTAGCGCCATAAGTTGACTCAGCCATTATTTCAGGATTTTGTGTACGAAGATTCCACTTTTCAATCTGCTGCATATTATTGGTTTCAATTTGACCCCATCCAGAAGCAGTTTTCTTCTCAAGTATTGCTGTAAAGTTCGCATATGCAGCAGGCAAATCAAACGCTGTAGGCTCCATCACAACCGCAAATTGTTCACCCCTGCTGCCATCTGTAAGCCCTCCGCCTTTTACTTGTATCGGAGATGCCTCACTGCTGATTGGATCATGGGTAGATTTTTCGATTGTCTTATACCCCGCTTTCGGTCCAACCCACATTTCTGTTTTCGGAATATAATACTCCTGCTTACACTCAAAACTTTTTTCTTCTGCTGTAAGCCTGCTGTCATAATCCCAGTCTTTTAAAGTATACCCTGCCTCGCGCCATCCTGTGCCTACCTCATCAACTAATGAACGATCCTGTGGCCAGTATATTTTCTTTTCATTGGTATTGTACAGTACGTTGATCACATCCAAATCATATGCCTTATCTGTGCGGAATAAACGTCCCATTTTGGAACCAGTGACATATGCATGATAATTTTCGTTATCATCAGTCTTATAATATTGAGTCCATACACCGCCCTCTTCTCTGAATCTATAGAAGGTATACTGCTCAAAACCGTTTTGATTAAAGTATTTTGCTTTGAAGGCTGGAATAGTACCTGCTTCAAATCCGGGAAGATCCCAATTCTGCCGATTGGCTCGCTTAAAGCCGCCAAGCTCCCGTCTGCCGCCGCCGGTAATTATCAAACTTCCATACTGTTTCCCATATTCCTGATTCGACTTATTATACTTTTTGTCGCCAGCGCTTCCTAATGTATGCAATGCTGTTGCACGAATCTCTGTTCCTTTTGGCAATGCCTTTTTCAGTTTGAACTGAATCACATTCTTATAGTTTTCCTCATCCTCCTGTATTGAAATCGTGCCTGTCTCAATATAATCAGTACACTGCTCAACAGGGCGTTCTGTTCCATTAATCACAAGCGACCATTTCATAGGAATCGGCGATTTGTATGCAACTTCATTATTTGTCTGCATCGTCTCCCATCGGCAGATTTCTCCCGGCTGATTTTTGCCGAAATAGTATTTGCCATCCGCTGTAAATCTCTGGATACCATAGTACTCTATACCATCTTTACCAAATCCAGTCGGACACGCCTCCAGCGTAACTACACTACCTGATTTATTGACATCTTTAATATCTACATCGTGACCCTCCGAATCCTTTGCCACTTTCAGATCCACCTGCTCGACACGTCTTACAGCAAGTTGTAAATTCGCTGTAGATATCAGCCGGTCGTCTGAGCCATACGCAGAAATCTGCACATCTATGAGTCCTGTATGATTTTTTCCAGTCTCCTCTTTCCCAATCTCCAGCCCCAGATACCACGAACTGCCACCCACAGGATCATTGTAGGGATTCTCATTTTCAGGTCCATAATACGACAGTTTTGTATCTTTACTGCTATTTCCTGCTATTGTGGCTAAAACCTTCTCCGCTCCTGGTACTGTGATTGGAATAACCACCTCAGTTCTGGTAGAAGTTAATTGTGAATCCACATTCATACCCTGCCCAGGTTCCACCACAATAAGATTCGTCGGCACCTCAATCTCCTGCGTACCCTTTATTTCATAAACTGCCTTAACCCCTGTCCTATATTCCAGCCCTGTGTTATTAAATGATGTGCCTTCTACTGTTCCTAATGGATGCAGCGGTTCCATCGTAATACGGATTGTCTGGTTTGCCCGCACGCCATTGGGCGTATCAGCCAGCGGTTTTATATCAAGTTCTGGTGTCTGTCTTAAATCCCATTTTCCAGCAGCATCATGCCAGATTCGTCCGGGTTTTAGATTCACGATCCTATAATAATCCTTTCCATCCTTTGACACCGTTTGTGTATATGGTCCTACAATACCTGCGTTCTCTACATTTTTATCCCTATTTTCACTCGCATATCCTCTGCATAGGATTACCTGCGTAGATATTGGCGTATTGGGGGTTTTATTGTTAAATACCTCTATGGTAAGCCGTGTTGTTAATACATTGATAGCCGCCGCTTCTTCATTAAACAGATACTGTATCGCCCCACTTGTTTCCTTCGTATCATTGTACCTCAGCAATAAGTCAAGTGTCTTAGGATCTTGGGCATTGGGGCGGTCATTAAAATTCACCTCATCAATACGGCGCACATGTACTGTAATCGTCGCCCCTGCCGCCGCAGAACCATCTGGATGTACCTCTACATAAAACGTATAATTAGATGTACCGCCTGTAGGGCTATATCCCGACCCAGCTTCATTCTGCCCTAAACTAATCTTTACCTTTCCAAAATCCGCACTGGTTCTATCTGAAATATACTCTGCATGGGTAGACGAATCACTGTTCCCTTGAATCACGCAATTCGCACTGCCTGCGATACCACCAAACATATTCAGATCCGCCACTCCTGACTCATTTGGTTCCAGCGTGATTTCCGCATCCTGTATCACCGTAGCGCGCGGCGTGATGACATCTGTTCCCTGAATCAGTGTCACATCATCAGGATAGCGGGAGTGCGCCTTATTTTTACCGAGTGCATGCCGTGAAGTCGCCGTGACCGTCAGTTCAAAATCCGAAGGCATATCCTGCATCAGTTTCATCACAATAGACGGTCGGTCCACATTCTCCTGAAATGACTCTATCTTAACATATGCCTCCATCCCTGCCTGATTATCATAACTGTGCGACTCCGCATCAAAATCACAAGTATAGTTGTATGTATTTCCGCCTGCCCGCAGATTCACCGTCCAATACGCCGCCTGTGCCTTCTGATATCCGCTGTCAAAGGACGCCCCGGAAACTCTTGGCAGGTTCGCGCCAGCGACATTTGCCGAGAACGTATATACGGCATTCTTGCCTTCAAGTGTACCATGCTCAACAGTGGAACGGTCAACTGTATGGCTTACTTCTATACTTTTTGCCCTTCTAATCCTGATATCAGCGGACTTTATATCCTTATAGCTGCCATCACTCTTCTTATCCTTGGTACGGATTGTCACCTTTGCCGTATCTGCTGTGGTATCTCTGGGAATTGTCACTTCCACCTGATCAAGCGTTAATGCACCGATCACAGCATTCTCTGTACTGTCTGGTTCCAGACCATCTGTCAGATTTCCAAGCACCATGATTGGGATATAATAAGTCTCACCTGGCACCATTACAATATCCGTCTCCATAAATATAATGGTTACTTCATCAGACGTGGCAAGAAATTTCATACCCGGCACAATATCATTGCGGGATTTCATTGTATATTTGAGAGGAATCATCCTGCCCGAATCTGTATCCTTCACTTCCACATCAATGTTGACTGTCCTTGACTCCTGAAAATCAGAGGTATCTGCTTCAAACTTCGTAACATCACTCGCAATCACCTGCTGCGTAGTGACAGCATCCCCCGTTTTTACATCAAATTCCTGATACTGAAGCATCTGTGTCAACTCGACATATGTAATAGAATACTGCTTATTTTCATTTGTGATTATGGATAATTCTTTGCATGTACCATCGAAATCGTCCGATGTCTCCTCGCCATTCAGCCAGATTTTCCCCCCAGGCTCACCATATTTCACACTGCATGCATCTTTGATAATATTTCCGATATTATTGATTGCAAGCTGTGCCTCCTGCTGAATCCCTGTCTCTGTCAGTCCTTTGCGATAGGTTTTTGTACTCATAACCAGGATCCCGCCGATCGTCGCTGACAAGATTCCCAAAATCGCCACCGCACACACTACTTCAACAAGGCTGAATCCCCTATTGCGTTTTTTATCACACATCTTCGTTTCCTCTCTCATATAACACTCCTTCGATAATCTTTTGCAATCTTACCGTTATGGCGCCACTGGTTTCTTCGTCGTAGCCGTGATCCTGCCAGTAAGCGTCTCTATTACTACATAGTACGTCTTGTCTGCTTTAGAAATCTCAAAGCTTGTATAATATCCATTCGTACTTGTCGTCTTCTTGAGCGCTCCGCTCCCCGAATCAAACCGCAGCGTAATGTCTCCTGATAAATCTGTGTACGCACCGGAATTATCCGTCTCATATTTGACTGTCACTCCCTTTGCACCTACGATATGCGCACGGTGTCCTGTGACCTCTGTACCGTCATCCTCTATCCGTATCAGATACTCCTCACTCACAATCAGGCGTCCTTCCGAGTCCTTCTTAATCGTAATCACATTTCTGTATTTCCCCATCGTCGCTGTGCGTGCGTGCTGTAAGGCGCCTGCAAGTTTTCGCGCGCACTGCTCTGCCGGTCTGCCGCTGACAAGGGACACGCCATATCCCGTTACACTTATGAGCGCTGCTAAAATTGCAACTGTTATGATTAGCTCCACCAAGGAAAATCCCCTGTTATTTATATTTCGTTTTCCCATAAGGAACTCATCCTCCTCACTTTTTTGTCCCGATTTCTATTTTATAGTTTTCTTCATAGTCTGCTTTGCGCCAGTTCATATACACAACGCAGTCCGTAAATGCGATTATTTCCCGCTCTTTGGCAGCTTCAACAGATGGCGTATAGCTTCTGGCTGAGAGGTCAACAGCAGGCGGCTCTAAACATATATCCGTATAAATAAAGGAAGTATAATTACCCACTGTGTACTTGACCTGAACCCCTCTGAGCGCAAACTTATCTGACAACATAGTCACAGTGCCCCCATGACCATCCTCCTCAAGTTCTGTCCCTTCATAGACACCATACTCCATGACCTTATAAACGCTCTTCACCTGTTCAGGGTCACAGCCACCGGCACTCATCACTCCCTGGACGGCATACAGAATATCACCATCACTATCCACGCGCTTTTTCCACTTCTCCGTAAGCTCTTTAACAAATTTATTCTGATAATACTCCTTAACATCTTCTCCTGCTACCGAAAGTTTCAAAAAATTTTGCATCGTATCACTATATGCCGTTAGATATGCCTCCTCCACGTCAGCCACAAGGACAGCTTTCAGCTCGTCAAGCGCCTTCTCAGCGCCATAAAAGCTCTGTTTATTCTGGTAATCTGTCAATTTCATCTGATAGTTCTGTGCCGCCACAAACAGCATCGTGGTCGCAATGATCGTCATAAATGTACAGACAACCAGCACAGAAACCAATGCGGACCCTTTATTATCAGCCAATTTATATTTTAATATCACAGACTTCATTAATCCACCACACCCTTGCTTGTTTTAATCTTCTCGTTGACTGTGCTCTCCAGCTCTGTCACAGCTGCTCCGCCAACGGCATTTGTCACCGCAATCTTCACCTTATATGAAAGCACCTCCTCCTCAGAGAACATGGCAGGATCTATATACCCCGCCTCCACACAGGTGGTCGGCATACTGGGGGCAGTATGTGAACTTCCGCCGCCTATATTATCATTGAAATTATGAAAAATCTTGAAGCCCAGCGCGGAATTAACAAGCTCAACCGTAGCGCTATAATGATTTTCCTCAATTTTAATCCGGTTCATACTGATATCCTCTGCAACCTGTTTGACGATATAGCACTGAAAATCTGGTATTCCTGCATCGTTTTTGATCTCGATAACATCCTTTCCAATCCCGACATCATACTGAGGATAATAATAAACAAATAGCCTGTTCAACTTTGCTGTTTGAGGATTCTCGTATATTTTATAGATCTTATTATTATCGCTGTAGCCATCCGCCTGATCGTAGGAAATCGGCGGGACTACCAAATCTACTGTATAATACAAGTACCCATCTACACCGTCTGCGTCCTTAGGATAATGGTCAATATGCGCCAGCGTCCCCACAAAGGGACGCTCGCTGCTATTACTGCTGGATGGCGGTTCAGTTCCCCCGCCGCCCGGATAACCATCCGGCACAGCAGGCGGATATACTGCTACATAGTACGGATAATTCTCTATGGAATAACCGTAGATCATCTGTGCTGTCACGACATAGTTTCCATCCCCATCATCCATTGTGACAAACCTGAGTCTTCGGTCATGTATTTCAATATAGTCCGTAATACTTCCATTGGTCCCATCCCCCGTATAAACAGTATCAATATTATCCTTAATC
>CAMWJQ010000090.1 GCA_947174615.1 uncultured Lachnospiraceae bacterium | reverse complement strand
AGTAAATATTATAGACAATACGCATAGGTAATATAAGGATACAATACCAAATTAATGCAAAAATCACAAATTAAACAACTAAAATAGGGTAGAAAACACAAGAATTGACAATAAAGACAAAATAAAACAGATAGATTTTCCCCAAAATGCACGCTAAAATGTAAATACAACTAGCTATTAATAATTAGAATCCTGTCAGGCGCCGGATTCTAATGGAAAGGTGGAGGTAGTGTATGGGAAAGTTTCAACGAAAGAAAAAATGTCACAAACGATGGTTGTCAGTTCTTTTGTCGGCAGCTTTGGTGATGCAGAACGGGGTTCCGGTTCTGGCGGAAAATGAAAAGCTGTTAGAATCAGAGGAATCTTCGGCAGAGAAAACTTCAGCAGAGGAAGAAACTGCAGACGATTCTTTCGCAGATAAAGAGTCATCAGAGGAATCTGCTGAGGACAAGAGATCCGGCGAGAATAATTCATCTGCTGAGTATTCAGGAAGCAGTACGGCGGAAGCGTCAGAAGGCACAACAGAGGAAAACAGCTCTGCAGAAGATCATTCTGGCGAGGAGAATACTTCATCTGAAGAAAGTTCAGCAGAGGAGAACACTTCATCTGAGGAAAGTACGGCAGCAGAAACTGCGACAGAATCAGAGACGGAGGAACGCACAGATGAGGAAACCAGCGAGGAGGAGGAAGAAAAGACTGCTGCCGAGAGCACGAATGAAGAAGGCGGAAATGTGCTGAAAAACGGCAGTTTTGAGAGTACAACCACCACAACAGGAAAATACTGGAAAGATGATATAGTTCCTACAGATTATAACAATATCTGGAGAGCAACTCCAGGGACAGGTGGAATGACCTTCGCAATAGAGGACAGCGCGGATGCCAAAGATGGAGGAAAAGTGTTTCACATCTCTTCCACAGATAATACAGCAAGATGGGATTTGGCGCAGCCCAGTATAGAAATAGATGGTACGAAAGAGTATGCGTGTACCTTTTGGGTAAAGGCAGAAAATGTGACTGGAACTGGTATGTATATGGTATTAAAAAGAATGGTACCAGGTTCCGGAACAAAAGAGACAATTTCCAGCGAGAAGATTACAGGGACTACGGATGGATGGGTTCAATATCGGTTTACCACAGAATCGCTTCCGCTCGAAGCAGGGAATCAGTTACAGATCGACATTTTTGGCGAATACATGACTGGCGATGTATGGATAGACGATATCCGTATTACCCCCATGGAGGATGAAAGTGAAGGCGACACCCTGTCGCTCAGCAGAACAAATCTGACGCTTGCACCAGAAAAAACACATCAGTTAACAGTAACAGGTGCAGGTGAGGAGACTGTCACATGGGCAAGCAGTGATACAGAAGTGGCAACTGTGGATTCGGATGGTTTAGTAACCGCAGTAGCGCCAGGTGAAGCAGACGTAACGGCTGAAGTAAAGGGAGAGGTTTTAACCTGCAAGGTGACCGTGAAAGCGCCCGCAGAGGGGGAAACTGTTGTCTTTTCCGACGACTTTGAGGGAGAGCTGGCAACCTCCACCAATGCGACCATGCTGAAATACTGGAAAGATGGCAAATATCCTGTTGCGTGGGATTCGATTGGATTTGGGACAGACACTAATGCGGGAGATCTGCAGCTTGAAGTGACAGATACAGAATCCTATGAAGGCAGTCATTCCGTCCATGTCAGTACACAGGATAGTGCGACACGGATCTCTATGACAGCAAAGGTGGAAAATCTTGATTTTACCAAAGAGTACAAACTGCGCATGTGGGTCAAGACAAAGGATGTCACAGGTACTGGATTTTATGCAAGATCACAAATTCGAACAGATAAGTATATAAACCTAGGGGATGGACATAAACTAAAAGGAACGAATGACTGGACATTGTATGAGTTGTCCTATCCAAATGTACCGGAGCTGGCAGGCAGTACAAAGTCCGGGAGTGCAACCATTGAAGTGTTTGCCGAGAAAATGACCGGAGAAATCTGGATTGACAATGTAGAACTGGTGGAAGTATGGAGCCTGAAACTGGACAAGAAGGATATGCTTCTGGACGTAGGAGAAACAGGTACAATCACGCCAATCGGGGTGCCTGCGGACAAGAAAGTTACTTGGTCAAGTGCGGATGAAACAATCGCCGTGGTAGATGAAAATGGTGAAGTGACTGCAATAGCGCCAGGTATCGTGGAAGTCACAGCTGCTGTAGATGCAGATCATAAAGCAGTCTGTACGGTTGTGGTAAAGGATCCTGAAGCGGAAAAGCAGTTCCAGGGAATGCGCGACAGATGGACAGAGCGTCTTACAGGAAATTCGCTGTGGAAGGGCGATGCGACCTCAGAAAATTATAAAAAGATTATTGAAACAAATGAGACAAGTGCAGAGGAAGCAAGAGCAAAATTAGTAAAGGATTCAACCACAGAGCTATTCAGCGACTTGAATCTGTCGATGGATTTATATAAGAATGGAAGTACCAGCACGACGTCTACCGACAGTGTAGCGTATTCAACAGCTGTCACCCGCATTCAGAGTATGGCTGTCGTCTATGCATCTGAGGGGAGCAAGTACTATCAGGATGAAGAATTAAAAGAAGATATTTTATACGCATTACAGTGGTATTATGACAATGTCTGGAACGAAGAACTGAACAATCAGGCGATGTTTGGAAACTGGTATCATTGGTGGATTAGCTTGCCTCAGGGAATATCCAATATTGTGATTCTGATGCATGATGTAATGCCTGCGGATTTACTGGCGGGAGAGGCAGCGGTTCTGAAACACTTTAATGAAGATCCTAAAACTGTATATAAAGTAAAAGGCGCCGCAGGTCCCATGGAAATGACAGGGGCAAACCTTGCTGAGACAAGCCTGGCTTCCCAGCTGCGCGGAGCTGCATGCAGCGACCCGCTGGCAGTTGTGAACGGCACGAAGTATTTTGACGAGTTTATCAGTGTTGTGGAGAAGGGCAAAGAAGGTATTCTCAGCGACGGATCTTTTATCCAGCATACCAATCTGGCATATACAGGAGGCTATGGTGCTACACTGTTGAACACTGCCGATAAGCTGGTTTATGTCAGTGCAGGTACGGACTGGGAAGTGGCGAGTGAGAAGCTGGAAGTTCTATGGAACTTTATCTGGGATGGTATCCGCCCGCTGTATGCAGACGGTGCAGTGTTTGATATGGTAGCCGGGCGTGGTCTTGCCCGTCCGACGTCAAGTGATTTAAGGACTGGACGAGTGATTTTGGAAGCTGTTGCACTGCTGTCTAAGAGTGCACCGGAACAGTGGAAAGGAAAACTGCAGAGCTTTGTAAAATATCAGGCGCAGGCAGGCATCTCCGCCATGGGTGAAGAGGAGTACTTCACAGGCAGAAGTTCGGCAGCCATGAGTGCCGTTCAGGACATTTTAAATGACGAAAGCATTGAACCGGATGACAATACAGGTTATGCAAAGGTGTTCGGAGGCATGGATAAGGCAGTTTCCCACAATCCTGATTTCAGCCTCGGTATCAGTTACGCCTCTGCGCGCACAGGACGCTTTGAGTTCGGCAATGAGGAGAATAAGCAGGGATGGCACCAGAGCGACGGCGCCACATACATTTATAACGGAGATCCAAATCAATATTCTGATAATTATTGGAATACTGTTGACAGTCAGCGTCTGGCAGGAATTACAACAGACCATAGTACATGGACGCTGAAAAATTGGGGCGACTATCCGGGCAACGCTAATTTAAACGGCGGTTCCTCTGTGGGACAGTACGCAACAGTGAGCATGAACTTTAAGAACTATAAGGATGCAACGAACCCAAATCTCGCGGCGCGCAAGTCATGGTTTGTATTTGATAATGAAGTCGTAGCGCTGGGGATGGGAATTACAGGTATTGACACCAGCAGAACGACAGAAACCATTGTTGAAAATAAGAAGATCAACGGCAGCAATAAGCTGATCATCGACGGTGAAGAGCAGAGTACGGCAGTAGATAATCAGAAAAATTCGCTGACGAACGTAAGCTGGGCATGGCTGGAAGGTAATACAGGTAATGATGCAATGGGATATTACTTCCCGGAAGGCAGCAAACTGGATGTGCTGAGGGAGAGCCGCAGCGGCAGCTGGGCAGATGTGAACGGTTCTGCAGGTATGGATACAACCGAGATTTCCCGCAATTATTTGAGCCTTGCAGTACCGCATGGTGAGAACGCAGGCAACAAACTGGATTCTTTCAAGAAGGAAAGCTATAGCTATGTGCTCCTTCCGAGCATGAACAGTGAGGAAGTAAAGGCTTATGCTGAAAATCCCGATATTCAGGTTCTGAGCAATTCTACTTTTGCGCAGGCAGTCGTGGATCACAAGGCGAATGCTGCTGGATACATATTCTGGGGAGACATCACGACGCCTGTACGTATCGGTGAGGTAGAAGGTACTGTTGGTTCTGTTACCACGGCTAAGGACCCGCAGACACATACCATGAGAGTCGGAATTGCAGATGTTCATCAAAATAAAGACAGCCTCACATTCCGCATCTATGGCAATAACATGAGCCTGGCACAAGGCAATGACAAGGTGAAAGCTGAGTTCGATAAGTATGGCGCAGTCTTGACAGTAGACACAAAGGGCGCTATGGGTGCAACGATTGAGGTGACTTTGAATTATGAGGATTTGCCACAGGAACAGCTTGACGAGCTGGCATCTATGCGCGAGACGTATGCATACAGCCTGACAGGAAATGACATGTCCGACAAGACAGATGCCGAGTACCTTACTTATATGAAGAAGTATGAGGATGCGGCAGCAGCGGCTTTAGAGCAGCTCAATATGGACGCAGGCAAAGGGACAAAGCTGTTTCATGACATTGAACTGCTGGATTGGGCAAATAAGGGGGGTGCGAACGGTGACGGAAGCGCCACACTGACGACAACCACCACCCGCATTAAGGACATTGTAGTTGCTTACAAATCTGAGGGTACAAAATATTATAAGGACGAGGAAGTAAAGAAAGCAATAGACGTTTGTCTGGATTACCTGATGAGCGGATTCCCCAATATTTTGAATTATCATGACAGGGTATTTGGCAACTGGTGGGATTGGTCAATCGGTATTCCGAAGGATTTGACAATCGTGGGTATTCTGCTTTACGACGATTTGGATGAGCGTTACCGCGATGAGCTGTACAATATGATACAGATTTTAGTGCCGGATGTTAATTACTACTGGGGGCGCAGTGCGAACGGCAGGGCGACCAGATACACAGCGACCGGTGCGAACGGCAGTGAGATGGCGATGAATACCGTGCTGAATGGTATGATTGGCAACGATCCGATTAGCCTGCTCAAGGCAAGCGACACGATGGTAAACGAACTGCGGTATGTGGAGAGCGGCGAAGGCTTTTACAAGGATGGCTCATTCAAACAGCATGGAAATTTTGCCTATAACGGCGCTTATGGTGTTGAGAAGCTGAGAGCAGTGACAACACTTGCGACAGTACTCAACAATACGACATGGGAATGTACCGATGCAGATTCCAACATCGTATACGAGTGGATATTAAATGCATTCAGACCGCTCTACGCCGATGGCGCTATCTTTGACATGGTACAAGGGCGCAGCATCTCACGCTACAACAGAAGCGATATTACAACAGGGCGCTATGCGATGGACGCGATAGTGCGGCTGGCAGCAACAGCTCCAAGCAAATACAAGAGCGCATTGGATATGTTTGCAAAGACACAGGCAGCTTTGGGCGTTGCTTATGATCCGGTAAGCTATTACGGTGGAATGAAATCCTTGTCATCGCTGGTAATTGTAAAGAATCTGATCAATGATGATTCGATTCCGTTAGACACAGAGACTTATACTAAGATTTACGGCTCCATGGACAAGGCAGTAACCCACGGGGACGGCTATGCATTGGGATTTAGCATGTTCTCCAGCCGCAATGGCGGGGTAGAGAGTATCAACAATGAAAACCTCAAGGGCTGGAATACATCGGATGGTGCACTGACGCTGTACAACGGCGATCAGGGACAGTACGGCGAGGGCTATTGGGCAACAGTAGACCACACGCGTCTGGCAGGTATTACCACCAACCATGAGACAAAGTCCATGTCAAGCAACAATAATCAGACCAACGACCGCGACTGGGTAGGCGGCTCTGCTCTGAATATGGAAAACTATGCGTCAGTTGGTATGGATTTTAAATCTACCATTTCCGATTTGGAAGCAAAGAAATCTTGGTTTGTATTTGGTGACCAGATTGTTGCATTGGGCGCAGGCATTGCGACGACAGCAGGTGATTACACAGAGACAATTGTTGAGAATAGAAAAATCGGCAATGACAACAAGCTGCTGGTTGATGGCAGCGAAGCCATTGCAGCGAATGGCACAGAGCAGAAAACGGCAAACTGGGCATGGCTGTCTGAGAATGCGAAAGGTTCCGCAATCGGATATTATTTCCCAGAGGAAACGCAGGTAACTTTGAAGCGTGAGACACGCACTGGCAAGTGGAGTGAAGTCAATGCGAACTTAAAAGCAGGAGATGCTGACGAAGTGACAAAGGATTATATCAGCATTGCTGTGGATCATGGCGCCGCTCCTGCAGATGCAGCGTATGGTTATGTACTGCTTCCGGGAAAAAACAGCGAGGAAATGACATCTTATGCAGAGAACAACGGCATAGAGATTCTCTCTAATACAAAGCAGTTACAGGCAGCAGCGGATACAAAATCAGGCGTATCCGGCTACAACTTCTGGGCAGCAGGAGAAAGCACAGTTCCTGAGCAGAATGGTATTGCAAAAATGACAAGCGATGCGCCGGCGTCAGTAACGATGCTGAATGACGGCAGCAAGAAAATCCATCTTGCAATCGCAGACCCTACACAGAAGAGCGGTGCCATAACACTCCGACTGGAGGGAGCAGGACTGGCGGCAGTCAGCGGTGACGAAGGAGTTGCTATGAATGCGGATGCGTCAGGTATCACAATTACTGTGAATGTATCCGGCAAATCCGGTGCGACATTCAATGCAACGATTTCCAGTGAAAATGCGGAACAGGGTGAAGCGGTTAAGTATGTCACAGTGACACTGCACTATCCAGATGGAACGCCGAAGACAGAGACAATCAAAGTCAACACCAAGTTCTCCGAACCAGAATTTGAGGCAGAGGACGAAAATGGTAAATATGGTATCAAGTGGTACACAGACGAGGAGAAGACAACGCTGTATGATTTCGATGCGGAAGTCGCACAAGACATAGCGTTGTATGGAGAGTACTATTACTTCGAAGAACCGGAGAAAAAAGTAACAGTAACCTTCCACTATCCGGACGGTAAGACAGAGACCACATCCTTAAAACTGAGTGAAAGACTGCCAAAACCAGAATTTGAGGCAGAGGATGAAAACGGTAAGTATGGAATCAAGTGGTATGCAGACGAAGCAAAGACAATACTGTATGATTTTAATACGGAAGTGACGCAGGATTTGAACCTGTACGGCGCGTATTATTACTACAGCGAGGAAAGCAAGCTGACAGTAACTTTCCATTATCCGGACGGAAAGACAGAATCCGTAACCTTGGATCTCTATGCAAAGGTGACTCAGCCAGAGTTTGAGGCAGAGGATGAGAATGGAAAGTATGGAATCAAGTGGTATACAGATGAAGCGAAGACCATGACATATGATTTTAATACAGCAGTCTCATCGGATATGAACTTGTATGGAAGCTATTATTACTACAAGGATGAAGAAGGCGGCGATGACCAGAAGAAGGTTACAGTAACGCTGTATTATCCGGACAAAATAGAAACCGTAACGCTTGAACGGAACGCAAAACTGTCAAAACCGGTATTTGAGGCAGCAGATGCGAACGGAAAGTATGGAATTTTGTGGTATGCGGATGAGGCGAAGACCATATTCTATAATTTTGACACAGATGTCACAGAGGACATAAGTATATATGGTGTTTACTCCTACATTTACGAAGAGACAGACGGGGAGGAAAGTCCAAAACCGACAGGCATTCAGGCGATTCGTATCGAAGATCAGCAGTATACTGGAAAAGCGATAAAGCCGGCAGTTATTGTTTATGATGGTGAGAAGAAACTGACAGAAAAGACGGATTACAAAGTAAGCTATGCCAACAACAAGAAAGTAGGCGAGGCAAAGGTAACCATCACACCATGCGGCAATTATGAGAAGGCGAGCAAATTTGTTGTAACATTCAATATCGTACAGAAAGAGATTACAAAGGATAATGTTACAATCAATTATACGCCGTTGATGAATATTAAACAGAACAAGAACGGAGATATCGTTGGACAGACCCAGAAGGTAACGCTGAAATGCGGTACACTCAAAGTACCTGCAAAAGAGTACACAGTGACTTATCTGCGTGATGGAAAAGAAGTTGAGAAACTCACAGATGCAGGGGTGTATCAGATGATTCTTGAGACGACGCCGAACAGCAGTTTTCATGGCAGACTGGAGTATGATGTTGCGCTGACAGACAAGATTTTGATCACGGATCTCAAGGTAAGCATACCGGCACAGCAGTGGACAGGCTCTGAATTGAGACCAGATGTGACCGTGAAATATAAGAACAAAGCTGTATCAAATGAATTTTTTGAGATTGAATATGCGAACAATACCAATGCAGGCACAGCCTCTGTAGTTCTGACAGCTAAGAGCGACAGTGAGTATTACGGCAGCAGGACAGTGAACTTTACGATAAAGGGCACGGAAATTAAGAAAGCGCGCATCGATGGATTCATGTCCACAATAGACTATACCGGACAGGCGTTAAGCCAGAATGTAACATTGGTTCTCAACAAAGGTAAGGCAGATGAAAGAACTTTACAGGAGGATAAGGACTACACAATCCAATATGGCAACAACGTCAATACCGGAAAGGCATCTATGACAATCAGCGGCATTGGAGAATTTAGCGGAATCGTGAAGAAGACATTCACTGTAGGAAAAGTGAATCTGCAGAAAGCCGAAGGTGTTCAGGTCAGCTTTGCAGAGCCAGGACTGACAGGAGTGCCGCAGGACAAGAGCGGCGCCAAACCGGCAGTCAAGGTGACTTTCGGAGAGAAACTTCTTGTTCAGGATGTTGATTACAAGGTGAGCTACACCGGCAATAAAGCGGTGGGAACAAACGGAAAGGTTTCAATCAGCGGCGTCGGGAACTACACAGGAAGTCTGAAGAATGTACTGTCATTTGAGATAACACCAAAGGATATTGCTGACAACAGCATCACCGTTGACGCGGCAGATTTGAAATATGCCGCAAACGGAAAGTACAGGGCAAAAGTCACAGTCTATGACAACGGTGCAAAACTGGCTTCAAATGAGTATTCTGTGAGCAGCATTGAGACAGAAAATGTAAGTGTGAACGACGAGACCAAATGCGGAACGATCAAAGTAACCATGGAAGGCAGGAAGAATTACAGCGGGACACGAGAGGTGGTTATTGATATCAAAGAAACCTTGATTTCGTCAGCCAAGGTGAAAGTCAACGGCGCTTATTACTATGACAACGGCGCAGAGGTTTGCCCGACGATTGATAAGCTGGAAGTCACACTTGGCAGCGGCAAAAACAAAGTAATCTTGCAGCCGGAGACAGATTTCACGATTGTTGGATACGGAAACAACTCAAAGACCGGAAACGCCACAATCACAATCCGAGGAAACGGAAAGTATGGTGGAACCAAGACCATAAAATTCAAGATTCTTCCCAAGTGGATGCAGAGAAAATAAGCGAGACATAAGAAAAACAGCCCATAGCGGCTGTTTTTCTTATGTCTATTTTGTAATTTCCATAAAAGCATAATCCTTTAAGACTCTGTTCCAAATTTTGTAAGCACGGCTGTTTTCATGCACATATTTGTCAGAGCTGTACTCCGGACGAATCGAGTTGTCAGTACCCATCAGATGTTCAGCGATATTAATAAAGCCCCAGCCGTTTATAGTACATGTATTCTGCAGCAGGATATTTGCAGTCTGGATATTTTTATTATTCAATCTGCCATTGTTCACGCCAGACATAATACATGGAATGGAAATCACATACACTTGCAGTCCCGGGGTCTTTGTGGTAATCCTTGCAATCAGCGTCTGAAGGTCATCGACAAACTGCTCAGGCGTACTGCTGGTCAGGTCATTCATGCCATAACAGATAAATAATTTGTTTACATTTGGCATTTGTGATACAGAATCTTCAATATACTGAACTTTTCCGTTGTATTTCGGCATAATATCAGCATGTGCGGTGAGAGCATTTCCAGATATGGCAGCTTTGGCAGAACTGCTAACTCTTGCCAAAAAGTATGTGGAGTCGGAAGCGATGGAATCAGAATGGGTTTGGCAGTATTCCTTGAAGCCCACAGTGAGCGAGTCTCCCACGAATACGGAATTAGCAAAGAATGCGTTCTCAGAAACCATTCCGCTGGAAACAATTTCATTAAACTGCTGTTCATCAATATTTCCATTGGTATAACTATCCACAAGATAATAATTTAAGCGTGCAGTGAGGCTGTCCGAGAGATTTTCATTGGGCAGCGCAGCGCCAGTAATTGGCTGTATGACCGAAAATGCAGGCATATATGCCAGCTCCTCCGCATATACTGTTGAAGGGGTCAGAATCAGCATACAGATAAAGAGTGCAATCACCGAATTGGTATATTTTTTCATGGCTTGAGAGCTCCTTTCATATAATAAAGCACCTATAAAGTAATAAATAGTTTGATTGGCAGTTACTTAAAAATTTATTAAAAGTTTCATTACCATGTAGAAACCTAAGCCTTAGCTTATTATAAATGCAGATGGCAATAAATTCAATACTTATTTAAAAAAATATTGTAAAATTTATTAAGATAAAACACTGATATTGTTAATTTTATTACATAAGAAGGGCGAATATGTTAACAAAATATTAAAGGACATACTATAAGAG
>CAMWJQ010000089.1 GCA_947174615.1 uncultured Lachnospiraceae bacterium | reverse complement strand
GTATCCGGACTTACCACCTCTCGTTATGAAAAAACTTACATACTGTAACACGATTCTTTCATTATACAAATATATCTATAGAAAGTCAACCTGTTAAAATGGTTTCCATCCCAATCTTCTGCGGTACCAGCCCGCAGTGTTCATAAAACCGCAGCGCACTTTCATTGCATGCCCACACATTCAAAGTGATATTATAACAATGCTGCTTCTTTGCATAGTCAAGCACAAATTCATAGAGGCTTCTGCCGACATGCTGCCCGCGGCTGCCCTCATCTACACACAGATCATCTATATATAATGTACGAATATCTGTCAGGATATTATCTTCGATCTGCTGCTGAAAGACACAAAAAGCATATCCCAACACTTGCTCCTCCGCATCAACAGCCACAAATATAGGTCTCTTTTCATCCTCGATCAATGTCCGGAGCTGTGCATCCGTATATTTCTTCGTATCTTTTTTAAACAAATCAGGTCTGCCCTCATGGTGCACTGCCAGCACCTGACAGAGCAGACGGTTGATTCCGTCCATATCCTTTTTATCAGCGCGTCTTATGTACATCCTATCTCTTCCTTTCACCACGTTCTCACTTACTAATCTACTGAATATAGAAAGAACTTTCAACGAACATAAAATAAACAAAATATAAATTTTTTATTATTTTTTTATTTTAAAAAATCTAAAAATTCTTTCTCACATCTACTTTGCCCTCTTTTTAGATCATACACTGCACAGACTGTACGCGGTGTCATTTCCTCGTATACAGGAATATCAAATATTGTTCCTGCTTCCAGTTCTGGCTGTGCCAAAGGCTCTGGCACATACCCGATTCCCAGATTGTTTTTAATCATTGGTATCATTAAATCCGAGGTCGCAACTTCAATATCCGGTTTCAGCATAATTCCATGCTCAAGAAAGAAATCGCTTGTCATATCATAAGTCACCGTGTTTTTGCCAAGGCACACCCACGGACAGCCCGCAAGCTCCTTTAAATGCCGCTTCTTCAATGCCAGATTGCGGTAATTGCCGCCACAGACCAGCTTCTCGCGAAATGAGAACAGCTTTTTACAGGCAAAGTTCCTGCCGACGCTGACCGGACTGGTGACGACACTGATATCCACAGCGCCTTTTGTCAGTTCTTCCAATGCATCTTTGGTGCTGTAATTATAGATTTTAAAACGCACCTTGGGATTCTTCCGCTTAAATTCTTTGAGTTTGTGAAAGAGCAGCAAATGCAATGCCGTCTCCGTCGTTCCAAGCACGATCGTCCCCTCTATCTGTCCGCTGCTGCTGCCAAGCTCTTCCTCTGCCGTCTGTATCTGCAAAAATGCCGCGGAGACACGTTCATACAACAGTTCTCCTTTCTCCGTAAAAGCAATCCCTTTATTGCTGCGCAGCAGCAGCTGACATCCCAGCGCTCCCTCCAAAAGCTTCATTACCCGCGTCACATTCGGCTGGCTCCCGCCGAGCGCCTGCGCAGCCTTGGTGATATTTCTGTATTTTCCCACATAATAAAATACTTTATAGTACTCATAATTAATATCCATATCCTTTGAACCCTCTTATCATATATATTTTATATGGCAAATATATAAAATATATATTTTTCTTATTGTTTCCTGTCCATTATAATGTGTATGAACCAACTTGTAAACACTATCTTGAATCACTATTTTAAATTATTTTAAATAAGGAAAGGATATGAGCTTGTCATGAACAGAGATCTCACCGTAGGAAATCCGCAAACTGTATTATGGAAATTCTGTCTGCCGATGTTTGGAAGCATTATCTTTCAGCAGCTCTACAATATCGCAGACAGTCTCGTCGCCGGCAAATGTATCGGGGAGAACGCACTTGCTGCCGTCGGCAACAGCTACAATGTCACCCTTGTCTTTATCGCTTTTGCATTTGGCTGTAATATTGGCTGCTCTGTGATCGTGTCCCAGTTTTTCGGTGCAAAAGAATATGCGAAAATGAAAACTGCGGTTTACACCGCCCTGATTTCAAGCGCTGTATTATGCGCAGTTCTGATGTTAACAGGATTTTTATGTTGTGATACGCTGCTTGCCCAGATGAAAACCCAGCCTGAAATCATGGCAGACTCCGCGCTCTATATGGACATTTACATACTGGGACTTCCCTTCCTGTTCTTTTATAACATCGCCACAGGAATCTTCTCCGCACTGGGAGATTCCAAGACACCCTTTTATTTTCTTGCATTTTCATCAACGTCCAACATCGCAGTTGACTTTCTGTTTGTAACGTATTTTCATATGGGCATTGCCGGTGTTGCATGGGCGACTTTTTTATGCCAAGGAATTAGCTGTCTCCTCTCCATCCTCCTGATCCTAAAAAGGCTCTCCACTATTCAGACAAACAAAAAAGCAGGGCTTTTTTCATTTGCCCTGCTCAAAAAACTTGCAGTAATCGCGATACCAAGCATCTTGCAGCAGTCCTTTATCTCTGTCGGCAACATCTTTATCCAGAGTGTTATCAACAGTTTTGGAATCAGTGTCACCGCTGGCTATTCTGCTGCCGTAAAGCTCAACAATCTTGTGATCACTTCCTTTACCACCCTTGGAAATGGTGTGTCAAACTTCACAGCCCAAAACATTGGCGCCGGGATTCCTGAACGAGTCAAAGACGGACGGCGCGCCGGATTAAAACTGGTGTGGTGCCTAAGCGTACCGATTGTATTGCTCTATATACTTTTCGGGAAAGAACTGCTCTTATTATTTATGGACTCGACATCCGCTGAAGCCCTGCTGACGGGAAAACAGTTTCTGTGGATACTGTCCCCCTTTTATTTTGTCGTGTCAGCAAAGCTTGTGACAGACGGTGTTCTGCGCGGCGCGGGCGCCATGAAACTCTTTATGGCTGCCACCTTTACCGATTTGATTCTCCGCGTCGTGCTTGCCTATGTCTTTTCTAGTATGTTCGGCGTTATTGGTATCTGGTGTGCATGGCCGATCGGCTGGATGATTGCGACCGCGATGTCTGTGTATTTTTACAGGCACATGCATGACTGACTCAATGGCATCCTTTACAGCTGCCACAGTCGCCGCACTGCAGCGATTTTCCTTTTTTCTTATCGCGGATCATGCTGCGCACTGCGAGTCCCACTGCCGCGATCAAAACCGCTGCCGTAATAAATGTTCCCATAAAAAAGCTCCTTTCTACGCCAAATACTCCTGTTGTGGCAAGTGTGCCAAACTGATAGATGAACATGGACACGAGGTACGCAATACCGCATTGATAACCGATCGCAAACAAAAACCACTTCACATTGTTGAACTCTCTCTTCATCGCCCCCATCGCTGCAAAACAAGGCGCGCACAAGAGGTTAAATACCAGAAATCCATACGCAGCTGCTGGCGTCATCACTGCCGAGAGCCTCCCCCAGACTTCAGCCCCGTCTTCTGCGACCTCGGCAAAGCCAAACAGCATACCAAATGTCGCCACTACATTTTCCTTCGCAATCAGCCCAGTGACTGCGGCGACTGCCATCTTCCAGCCCTCGCCGCCCTGCGTCCATCCAAGCGGTGCAAACACCCAAGCAATACACATCCCGATCTTTGCAAGAATGCTCTGATCCAATTCCTCCACCATGCCAAAGCCTTCCGCTGACCAGCCAAAGCGCATCAGAAACCACAGGACAATCGTCGATAACAGGATAATCGTTCCTGCTTTCCTGATAAAAGACCAGCCCCGCTCCCACATTGCTCTAAGCACATTTCCCACAGTCGGCATATGATATGCAGGAAGCTCCATGACAAACGGCGCTGGTTCTCCCGCAAACAGCTTTGTCCTTTTCAGCAGAATACCAGAACCGATAATTGCCGCAATTCCCACAAAATATGCACTCCACGAAACCCAGCCCGCATTATCAAAAAATGCACCGGCAATCAAAGCGATTATTGGAAGCTTTGCCCCACACGGAACAAAGGTTGTCGTCATGATCGTCATTTTGCGGTCGCGGTCATTTTCAATCGTTCTTGACGCCATGATTCCAGGAACACCGCAGCCTGAACTGATCAGCATTGGGATAAACGACTTGCCAGAAAGACCAAACCTTCGAAATATTCTGTCCATAATAAACGCCACGCGCGCCATATAGCCGCAAGCCTCCAGAAATGCAAGAAATATGAAAAGCACGAGCATCTGCGGCACAAAGCCAAGCACCGCGCCGACACCTGCAACGATACCGTCAAGAATCAACCCTATCAGCCATTCGGCACAGCCAATGCTCAATAGCCCCTGTTCAATGGCAGGAGGAATCAGTTCCCCAAACAAAACATCGTTTGTCCAGTCTGTCACCCATGTTCCCACCGTTGTCACGGATATGTAGTATACCAGAAACATCACTGCCGCAAAAATCGGAAAGGCGAGCCATCTGTTTGTGACAATCCTATCAATTTTATCGGAAACTGTCAATTTCTTTTTGCTGTTATTCGTGATGCAGTCCTTGATAATATTCGAAATATAGACATACCGCTCATTCGTGATAATGCTCTCTGTGTCATCATCAAACGCTTCCTCCATCTCCTGAATCTCATCGGACACATCTGGAGCATTGTTCATCAGTTCCGCAATTTTTTGGTCTTTTTCCAGCAGCTTCATGGCAAAAAACCGTTTTTGTTCCTGCGGAATTTCTGAGTCAAGCTTTGCCTCAACTGAGCTAATCACCCGCTCTACACATTTATCAAAAGCGTGGACAGACTGTGCCGCTTTCTGTTCTGCCGCAGCGACAGCCTTTTTTGCCGCCTCATTTACCCCAGTTCCTTTTAATGCTGAGATTTCTACAATCTCACAGCCAAGCTTTAAAGCCAGCTGGTCCCGATGTATCTGATTTCCCTCTTTTTCCAGGAGATCTGTCATGTTGACAGCCATCACCACCGGAATGCCCAGCTCCATCAATTGTGTGGACAGATACAGATTTCGCTCGAGATTGGTGCCATCCACGATGTTCAAGATCACATCTGGTCTCTCACCGATCAGATAATTTCTGGCAACAACCTCCTCCAGCGTGTAGGGTGACAGGGAATAAATGCCCGGCAAATCTATGATAACCACATTCTTGTCACCCTTCCACTTTCCCTCTTTTTTCTCAACAGTCACGCCGGGCCAGTTTCCAACAAACTGATTGGAACCCGTCAGCGCGTTAAACAGTGTTGTCTTGCCACTGTTTGGATTTCCTGCAAGTGCAATTCTAACTGCCATATCTTACTCCTTTCGCCTCAACAAACCTTATTCCACTACAATCATCTCTGTGTCAGCTTTCCGAAGCGACAACTCATAACCTCTAACTGTCACTTCCACCGGATCGCCCAGTGGAGCCACTTTGCGCACAAAAACTTCTACGCCTTTTGTGATGCCCATATCCATAATTCTCCTCCTGACAGGTCCTTCACCGTTTAGTTTTGACACGGTCACAGTCTGTCCGCATGGTACTTCCCGAAGTGTTTTCATTTTCGTCCTCCTCATTTTTAAAAACTACACGACAATCTTATTCGCCAAATCCCTGCCGATGGCGACTCTGGAATCCTTCACGTTGACAATCATGCTGCCATTGATCTCTGATACTACAGTAATGTTTCCGCCTGCCACAAAACCAAGCGTCTCAAGAAACTGGCGCGTCTCCTCCCGCCCGCCGATTTTTTTGATCTGAAAAATTTCGCCGATCTTTGCCATACTAAGCGGCATCTTTCTTCCCCCTTCCGTTTCGCTTGATTCATTTCTTATTCACCTGTATAACTAACTTCATATATAGTTATCTTACTTTTATTAGTATACACTAACCAAAATTAGCTGTCAATACAATAAAGAGATTTTTTACCAAAAAAATTGGCACTTGCTGCCCAGTCTAGGTAACAAATGCCAATCTATATAAACGCTCTTAAAGATCCAGCCCCTTGATTACAGAAGCCAGCGTATCCGCTGATTGTTTCAGTTTTGCCTGCTCCTCCTCATTCAATGAGATAGGAACTCTCGTCTGTACACCATTCTCTCCCAATACAGCCGGCATACTAAGCGCCATTCCTTCGATACCATACTCCCCGTGAATCATTCTTGAGATCGGAAGAATCGAGCGCTCGTCGCGGATGATTGACTCACAGATTCTCTTGACAGTCATGGCAATCCCATAGTAGGTTGCACGTTTTTTGGAGATAATCTCATATGCGCAGTTCTTGACCTCCTCTGCGATGCGCTCCATAGACTCCTCGTGCTGATAGTGACCTCTCAGCTCACAGAAATCATTCAATGGCACACCTGATACATTGGCACTGCTCCATGCGGCAATCTCACTGTCCCCATGCTCGCCAATGATAAACGCATGCACACTCTTGCTGTCCACATTCAGATGCTCGCCAAGCTTATATTTGAGTCTGGCACTGTCAAGCACTGTACCAGAACCGATCACTCTGTCCTCGGGCAAATTGCTGAGTTTGCACGCCACATACGTAAGAATATCTACTGGGTTGGAGACAATCAGCAATATCCCTTTGTAATTCCTGCCTGCAATCTCAGGAATAATGCTTTTAAAAATCCCTACATTCTTGTGCACTAAATCCAGTCTTGTCTCATCGGGTTTCTGATTTGCACCCGCAGTAATAATGACGATCGCCGCATCCACGATATCATCATAACCGCCTGCATAGATGTCCACATGACCGATAAACGGAATACCATGCGCAATATCCAGCGCTTCACCCTCTGCTCTGTCATGGTCGGCATCAATCAGTACCATCTCTGAAAATAAACCGCTCTGCATCAGACAAAAAGCAATTGATGACCCTACAAAACCACACCCTACGATTGCTACTTTCCTGTTGTTAATCACTACGTCTTTCATTATCTTAAATCCTCCTATACTCTCAATGAAGTGTGCACATTTATTCTATTCACAGTATAGTATTCCTTCCGCTGATACAAATATGCGAATTTTATGCTGCTGCCTGTAATATTCATACCCGTAATATTCAAACATGTAATATTCATATAAGAAAAACTACGTCTTGTCTAAACAATAACCGTTCGACGTCATATGTGCCACTTGACTCCCAAGCTCATCACAAACAGTCACTTCGTAATAGCAGGTCTTTCTTCCCGCTTTGACCTTCACGGCTTCCGCAATCAGCTTGCCGCCTTTTGCTCCGCCAAGAAAACTAATCGATGCAGAGAGTGAAACGCTTGCAGCTTGATTCCAGTTTGATGCCACTGCAAAGGCAAAATCTGCCAGCGTAAAGATAGCGCCGCCCATAACAGCCCCCAATGCATTGCGGTGCGTTTCATTTAGTATCATGGAACACTTCGCATATCCCTCTGCCACTTCCTCTATCACCGCCCCGTTTACCGTGGCAAAGCGGTCATTTGAAAACCGTTCCCGCACTTCCTCCAGCGTCAGCGCTGCCTCGTCTGTAGTCATACCGTCTGTCTCCTCCTATCTAAAAACTGCTTGACCAAAACAGTTCCCCTACATTAAAAGCATGGTATAAACTTATACCATGGTATAAGTTTATACCATGCTTTATTTTACTACCATTCCCAAAGTCCCCATAATGTATTCAATCTCTTTATCCACCCGCGCTGCCGTCACACCCATTGCACGCGCTGAAACCTTCAAGCCCTCCAACGTATACAGGATATTGCGCGCCGCTTCCGCCGCATCTTCACAGTCCATCCATTCCTGCTTCACACCTTCTGTAATCAGATGCGTCAACAGCGCTGCGTCCTCGTCAAACCACTTTTTTACAGGGTTGTTTTTCGCCGTAAGATGATTTTCAAACAGATATTCATACGTGGCAGCCGTGAGGTTCTCTTTTTTCTTCATAATGACCTTTTTCTGCTCATCAAGATATAGGAGAAGCTGTTCTCCCGGTGTCGCGCCCTTTGCCATGCCTGCCTGAAGATCAGCCGCCATTCTCAAATGCTCCTCCTCCAGCACTGCTGCAAAAAGCTCTCTTGTACTGGCAAAATGCAGATACAGCCCTCCACGGCTGATCTCACATATATCAACAATATCTTTCATCGTGACCGCACGATAACCATTTCTGCAAAAGACACTTCTCGCCTTCTCCACGATATATTTCCTTTTCTGTACCGTCCTGACTCCCATTCACTCAGCTCCTCGCTCTTTTGCACTAATACTCCAGCGGCTTACTGATTTCCATCAGCTCTTTTAATTTTAATAACAGTGCAAGATACACCCCATTCTGAACACCCTCTGACCACACTGTGCCTTTCATATCTCCGCGAATTACATACTTTGATAAAATGTCTCCCAATACGGTAATTTCCTGCAAAGAGCAAACACTGATTACACGCAGTTCATCCTCTGCCGTTTTCATGCGGTATCTCGAATAAGTATACACGTAATTTCTATTGATAAAGTCTGTCTTTTTTGCTTCCTTGATAAAACTAAGCAGCGTCGAGTCATAGACCGGGACAGTCATGGAACTTTTCTCAATTCCCTCGCCTTTATAGATCCCGGATGTGACAGTACCGCTCTTTTCCTGAAGCCATGACAAATACCGCATCAATCGCACCACGTCGTCTTTATAACAAATGATAATCTCGTCTCTTGAAAGCTTCAAGCCATCCTGCATAGTTGCTCCTCCTTTGTGCTCTGCATCGCTGTATAGGTATATTTTAACATAAAACTTAAAAATGTACAGTGCTTCCTTTCAATTCTTTTTGTCAAAATTCAAGAATCGAAGTTCAAAGAAAAATATGAATGAAAAAATTAATAAAAAATTTCTTGCTTATTCCAAAGCTTTCTGGTTAAGATAAGGATATCTTTTTTCACCGGGAGAATTAGTATGAGAATTGAAACCTTTACGAAGTTTATAATGCGCTTGTTCTTAAAGCCCTTGTCCTTTATTCCTGCACTTTTGATGATGTACATTATCTTCTCTTTTTCCTCACAAGACGGCGCCACCAGCTCAAAGCTGAGCTATCAGGTGACATACAAGGCAGTATCCATGGCAGACAATGCACTTGACTTAGAACTGACAGACAAGCAGATCTCGCGCTGTATCAAAAAAATCCATTACTATGTGCGCAAACTTGCACATTTCTCAGAGTATTTCCTGCTTGCAGTCTCTGTAGCGATACCCTTGTATGTGTATGGAATCCGCGGCATGTGGCTCGTGCTCACCGCAGGCATTCTCTGTGTCGGCTTTGCAGCCCTCGACGAGCTCCACCAGTACTTTGTGCGGGGACGCGGATGTTCTGCGCGGGACGTGCTGATTGACAGCTGCGGCGCTTTGATTGGTATTCTATTTGTCAGAGTGTTTGGGTATATTGGGAGAAAGACAATTTTTGAGCCGCTGTTCCGGCATTAGCGTATTTTCAATTTTTTGGATAATATATTGCTAGTAATTTACAATATAGTTATAGAAAAAAGGCTTGTTTCGTTGTATAGTTATAATATGTTTAGCAGAGATGTTAGACTTGCTAATTAGCAATTCCGGAAGAATTCCCCTTTTACACAGACAGGAAGCCTGAGCAATCAGGCTTCCATGTTTTTGTGCTTTTTTCACATTCTATAAGACACAATGCTGAATCCAATTTTTGCACAGCGCCATCCACTGTTCACACTGCGGCTCAGCCTGATTACAGCCCTTCTCTTCCGTTTCTTTTGTTGCAAGAGAATACCCGTGACCGCCATGCGGGAATACATGGTACTCAAAATTGACACCTGCTTTTTTGAGCGCACCCGCAAACAACAGGGAATTTTCAAGCGGTACGACATCATCCTCAAAGGTATGCCACATAAATACTGGCGGTACCAAGTCTGTCACTTGTGTTTCCAAGCTCAGATCCTGTTCCAGCGCCGCATCCGCCTTGGCGCCCATCAGATTCACGATACTGCCCCTATGCGCAAATTCGCCGGATGTAATCACCGGATATGCGAGAATCAAACCGTTTGGCTGATAACATGTCTTTGACATCTGCATTTCCTGTTCCAGCCAGTCTTTGTCCCAGAAACAGCCCAGACTCGCAGCAAGATGCGCACCTGCCGAAAAACCTGCGACCAAAATTTTGTCCTTGTCAATTGCATACTGGTCTGCATGTGCTCTGATATACGCCGCAGACCACGCCAGCTCTTTCAGCTCCTGCGGATATGCCACACCCTGTTTTGAAATGTCATACCAAAGTACTGCCGCATGGCAGCCCGCAGTCAGGAAGTGGAGCGCGATGGGCTCCCCTTCCCGGACAGATACATGTTCGTAGCCGCCGCCCGGGCAGATCAAAACCATCGGGCGCTTCCGCTCACCATAGGTATTCGGATAATCTTCTTGTATATAAAGCGACAGACTCGCCTGCACAGTACCATCAACTGTTACCTGAATCGTTTCTACTTTCATTTAAATACCATATCCTTTCTTATTTGACACAAGCCCACGCAATAGAATATTTTCTAATACAAATATTTTTACATAAACTTATGTTAATTAAATAACACCGGTCTGCCCGTCTGTGCCACAGCGATATAGGTCTTTCCCTCGTTGAGCTGAATCTCATTACCAAAGTCATCATAATATATCGTCGGTGTGTACTCGCCAGTTTTCTGCCATGTCACATGGATACACTTCCCCTTCGTGAAATAGTATCCATCCTCCGTGTTATCAATATTCTGGAAATACAGATAGCCCTTATCGTCCAGCCTGCACCATTTGGTGTTCTGTACAATCACATTGGCAAACTTGAGCTGCTCGCCATTCAGACCGTCTGTCTGTGCCTTTCCGTGAATGGACTTATAATACATGCCATCTGCAGGATTGTACGTGAAGGCGCTCTTCGTATAGGGAAATACCTGTGACAGATCAATCACATTTGCCGTGGGCGCTGCCGCACCATACTGCTCCAAGGTATTCACACCCTCCGCAAAGGTGAAATGCTTTACATTATAGAACCCCTGCCGAATGTTTAGGGAATATCCAAGTTCTGCGCA
>CAMWJQ010000088.1 GCA_947174615.1 uncultured Lachnospiraceae bacterium | reverse complement strand
TATCCTGATCATCACGCCGGAATCCCTGTATTTGATGCTTACCAGCAAGACAGGGCAGAATGTGCTTGCTACGGCGAAGGCAGTCATTATTGATGAACTTCATGCGTTGATTGACACCAAACGGGGTGCGCATCTGATGATGTCCCTTGCGCGGTTGGATGCGCTGTGCGGTATGCCGCTGCAGCGGATTGGGCTTTCTGCCACAATAGAACCTTTGGAGGAGGCTGCAGGATATCTTGCGCCGGAGCAGGTCGTCATCGCAGCGCCTGACATGAAGAAAAAAATCCGCCTCGATATACTGGGACCTTATGCAGATTCTGTGAGACATAGAAGAAAGGACCCTGTCTGGGAGGAATTGAGTGCGCTGGTGTATCAGTATTGTTACGAAAGCTGCAGTGTGATCGCTTTTGTGGAGGGCAGAAGGTATGCGGAGAAACTCGCGTATTATGTGAATCTGATTGGCGGGGAGGACTTTGCGCGCGTGCATCATGGCAGTCTTTCAAAAGAACAGCGAAAGGAGACAGAAGAAGCGTTGCGCGATGGCAGACTGCGGCTTTTGTGTGCCACTTCTTCTATGGAGTTAGGAATTGATGTAGGAGAGATTGACAAGGTATTGCAAGTCGGATGCCCGCGCACGGTCTCTAGCACCATGCAGCGTCTGGGGCGTGCCGGTCATAATCCGGGACGTACAAGCGTCATGCATCTGTTTCCAAGGACAGCGGCAGAGTGCGTATCCTGCGGCATGACGGCACAGCTTGCAAGACAGGGCGGTGTGGAGCACATTCATCCTCCTGTACAGTGTCTGGATGTGCTGGCACAGCATCTTGTCTCCATGGCGGCTTTTCGGAGTTATACGTTGGATGAGGTGATGGAAATTTTGCCGCGCGCATGGAATTTTCGGGAAGTTACAAGAGAAGATGTCCGGTCGGTACTCTGTATGCTGGCAGGCGATTATGAACATGCGCGGGATCTTCCGGTGCGTCCAAGGATTCTGTACGACAGAATACATGAGCGTGTGCAGGGGGACGGTTACAGCAGAATGCTTGCGGTCTCGGCAGGCGGCACAATTCCTGACAAAGGACTTTATGCGGTAAAAACAGAGGACGGCGTAAAGCTGGGGGAAGTAGACGAGGAATTTGTCTATGAGTCTCAGAGAGGAGACCGTTTTATTCTCGGTGCTTTTGCATGGAAGATCACGAATATCAGCCGGGATATTGTGACCGTTGTACAAGCTCCGGTGGAGGGTGCCAGACTTCCTTTCTGGAAGGGAGAGATCAAAGGGAGAGACAGGCGCACCGGAGAGGCATTTGGACGTATATTTCATATGATGCAGCAGGCGCACGAGGATGGCGAACTCTCGGAATTGCTGTACAAAATGGGGCTTGATGAGGCAGCAGTATCCCTTGCAGCAGGATATTTGGATCGACAGATCAAGGCGCTGGGAGGCTTGCAGGATGACAAAACTATTTTGATCGAGCATTTTAAGGATTCGTCAGGAAACAGTCAGGTGATGTTCCATTCCGTATTTGGCAGACGAATCAACGCGCCGCTGTCTTTATTGGCTGCACAGGCAGTGAGAGAACAGCTGGGCATAGAGATTGGCAGCGTGGATGAGGAGGATGGTTTTTTGCTGTTTTCATATGGGAGCAGAACATTGCCGGAAGGGATACTGCAAAGCATTGATCCTGACACTTGTGTCAGAAAATTGGAGATACTGCTTCCGGCGGCGCCAGTCTTTAACATGGCATTTCGATATAACTGCGGCAGGGCTTTGATGATGGGAGTGCGCAAAAACAGCCGTCAGCCTCTCTGGCGCCAGCGGTTAAAAAGCGCTGAATTATTGGAACAGGTGGTGCGTGAGGAGACGCATCCGTTGATTCGTGAGACCAGACGGGAATGTATGCAGGAACTGTGGGATGCCGAGGGGGTGAGGGAACTGCTGCGGGAGATCTGTGCCGGTACCGTGAAGGTGCGTGAAATTTATACTGAAACGGCTTCTCCAATGTCCCTCCCGCTGCAGTGGGCACAGGAAGCGGCAGTGATGTATGATTATGCGCCGACACCGCGCGGAATCCACACAGCGGTGGAAGATATGCTCAAAGAGACGATGAGACCGGGGCGTCAGGAGTTATCACAGATTCAGGATCAGCATGTTCTCAGGGAAAAACTGCCAAAGGATGAACGCCAGTTACATGCACTGTTGATGACAGAAGGCGATCTGGCAGCCGGGGAGTTGGATGTGCCTGTAGAATGGCTGGACAGTCTGGCACAGAGCGGGAGAGTGTGCTATCTTGAACAGGGGTTGTGGATTGCCGCGGAGGAGGCAGAAAAGTATGCTGCCGCACTTGATACAGCAGCTGTGACAGAGGGTATAATGTTTTGTGAAGAACAATTACAGATTGTCAGAAGAATGCTGCGTTACCGCGGCGCCGCAGATACTGTTCAGACTGCCAAGCGCTATGGATGGCAGACGGCGCTTGCGGCGATCATATTGGAGGAGCTCTGCCGCCGCGGGGAGGCAGTCAGGCAGGACGACCAATATTATCATGCAGAGTTATACCGACGCGCCTGCATACAAACCTTGAAAAACCGCCGCAGTGAAGCGCAGACTTGCCCTGCACAGACCTATGCGGCGCTGATGCTGTCCCGCATGGAATCAAACGCGCCCGCAGAGGAATCGCTGCCAGAAATTATGAAGTATTATACAGGAATAACACTTCCGGTTTCCTACTGGGAGGGGATACTTTTTCCGCGCTGGGTGAAGCAGTATAAGGAGACTGTGCTGGACGCTTATCTCGCCGAGGGTGAAGTGTTCTGGTATATACAGGGAAAAGGCGGTCTGCGGTTTGAGCTTCAGGAGAAGATTGACTGGGACGCTGCACCGGATACGCCGCGCAATACCATGGATGGTGTACTCAGCGAAAAAGAACAGCTCTTATATGATACGCTGCAAAAGCGCGGCGCCAGCTTTATGCAGTCTTTAAACAATGTATTTGGCAGCGAGTCGCCATATGACACACTTATAGCTCTGATGGAAAAAGGGCTGGTCTGCGCAGACAGCTTTGTGCCGGTACGGCAGTGGATGAATCAGGAACGGACTAAAAAAGCGACTGCAAAACAGCGCGTGACTATGCATGTGAAGGCATTGCGCGCCGGGCGATGGGATCTTGTGCGTCCGTTAAGACAAGTAACTGATGCGCAGTCTTTGAAAACAGCGTTGGAACACTGCTTTGACCGATACGTTATTGTATGCCGTGAAACGGCAGCAGTCTGTGGGCTTGCGTGGCAGGAAGCGCTGTCCGTGCTGCGTGTTTGGGAATACACAGGGCAGGCAAGGCGGGGATATTTTGTCGAGGGGCTTTCGGGTGCACAGTTTATCCGCGGATCTGAATATGAATCTGTGGTGCGCCAGCTTGTCAGAAACGAGCAGATCCCGCAGAAAAAGATTGTCTGGGTGAATGCGGCAGATCCTGTACAGTGCTGGGGGAAAATTCTGCCGCATATGGAAGGGAGGAACTTCCTCAATGTACCGGGAAGCGCTGTTGCGTGCTATGGAGGAATACCAGCAGCTGTCATGGAGCGGCAGGGAAATACGCTTCGTGTCTTTGAAGAAGAACAAATGGAGGCATGTCTGGCAGACTTTTCGGCATGTTACAAAAAAGGAAAGCTGTTTTCAGCGCTCAAGCGCGTCGTGGTTAAAAACTATCCTGATTTTGCAAAGGAGGCGCTGACGCGCGCCGGATTTTTCCGAGAGATGCAGGACTATGTGCTGTATCGTTAATATTGTGTGAAAAAACGGGTGAATTTTGCGAAGAAAAAGACACTATATATTCGGTCGGATATGATATAATAAAGACGGGAAATTGTGACATACAAGAACCCCTTCTGACCACGTAAGGAAGCATATCTGTCAGGGTATGCTTTCTTTTTTGAATCCTATGTATTTTGATTTCCTTATGCGGCTGTGTGCATAACTTTATACTGAGCGGTCAGTCTTTTCGACCGCCAGTATATAATGAAATAAAGAACAATATATTCAAGGCAGTCTGTATTATTTTCCCAGATGAGGATGAGTTGACACTTGAGGACACGCTTGCGAATGCGCATCTTCAGATTGAAGAAAAGCAGTATGAGGCAGAACTGATAGCAGAAGGATTTTCACCCGAACAGATTTGCAAATATGGATTTGCTTTTTGCGGAAAAGAATGCCTGATTGGTTGACTTTTTGTCATCTAGGTGTTTACAAGAAACTATAAAATGTAGTATTGTTAAGTAATGAATCATAGATGAATAAAGAAATATTTGTGAAAGGTCAAGGAAAAGTGGTCATGAAGGAAAATGAACTGTTAAACGTACTAAAAGAACACGGACAAGAGCATATTGTTGAGGCTTATCAAAAGCTCGACGATAAAGGTAAAGAAAAGCTTGCAGCACAGATTGAGCGGATTGACTGGTCTATCGTAGAGATGGCAGGGCACAAGGAACTTGCGCAGGAGCGGGGAAAACTCGAACCGCTGTCTGCGCTCGAAGTGACTGAAATCGAAAAAAATAAGGCAAAATATGAGGAAATCGGACTGGATGCCATCCGGGCAGGGAAAGTCGGCGCGGTGCTTCTGGCAGGCGGGCAGGGAACGCGTCTCGGATCAGACGGACCAAAAGGGAAATACAATATTGGTCTTACAAAGGAAGTCTTTATCTTTGAGCGTCTGATCCGCAATCTGCTCGACGTGACAGACAAAGCGGGCTGTTTTGTGCCGCTCTATGTCATGACAAGCGACAAAAATCATGATGAGACCGTTGCTTTTTTTGCGGAGAAAGATTTTTTTGGCTATCCAGAAGAATTTGTCAAATTCTTTAAACAGGAGATGGCGCCTTCTGTCGATTTTCAGGGAAAGCTCTATATGGAATCAGCAGACTCCTTGTCGCTGTCGCCCAATGGAAACGGCGGATGGTTTTATTCTATGGCAGTGACAGGTGTTTTGAAAGATGTCAAGGCAAGGGGCGTAGAGTGGCTGAATATCTTTGCGGTGGATAACGTACTGCAGCGTATTGCGGATCCTGTGTTTGTCGGCGCAACCATCGACTCAGGATGTGTGAGCGGCGCAAAGGTTGTCAGAAAGGCAGATCCGGAAGAAAAGATTGGTGTGCTCTGCCTTGAAGATGGCAGACCTTCGATTGTAGAATATTATGAGATGACGGAGGAGATTATTAATTCGAGAGAGGCAGATGGTGAACTCTCTTATAACTTTGGGGTCATTCTCAACTATTTGTTCCGTGTGGAGCAGCTCGAGGAGATCGCAAATCAGAAGATGACGGTGCATGTCGTCGAGAAAAAGATTCCGTTTATTGATGAAAATGGCACATTGGTAAAACCAGAGTCGCCAAACGGCTATAAGTTTGAGCTGCTGGTATTGGATATGATTCATATGTTTGAGAACTGCCTGTCATATGAGGTCGTGCGGGATTATGAGTTTGCACCGATCAAAAATAAGACCGGCGTGGATTCCGTGGAGAGCGCAAGGGCGCTCTTACAGAAAAATGGTGTGGAATTATGATAAAGAATGTCGTGTTTGATATTGGAAATGTGCTGGTGGATTTTCGTTGGCGCGCGCTTATGGAGGATTTGAACCTTCCAAAAAAGACGCAGAAACTCTTTGAGAAAACGGTCTTTGACAGTCCCTGGTGGGGTGAGCTGGACCATGGTATTTACGAGGAAGCAGAGATTTTAAAACATTTTCGAGAGGATAATCAAGACCATCTCGATGCATTTAATCTGGTGTGGGACAACCGCGATAAGCTGGTAGAACCTTATGCTTATGCAGTACCGTGGATTGAGCGGCTCAAAAAAGCCGGCTTTAAAGTGTATCTGCTTTCGAATTATCCGCGGGAGATTTTTGCGCTTCATGCCGAATGCGGATGTTTTCCGTTTCTGGATATCGTAGATGGAAGGGTGGTCTCTGGTTTTGTGAAGATGGTCAAGCCAGACGCAGACATCTATGAGCACCTTTTGAGAGAAAATGGGCTTTGTGCGGAGGAGTGCGTCTTTATCGACGACCGGGAAGAAAATGTGGAGGCGGCGCGGGCGCTTGGCATGAAAGGGATTGTTTTTGCAAGCTATGAGCAGGCTTGTGAGGAGTTGGAGACAGTGACGGCTTAAAGGATAGCTTGTGCGGCTGACAGAGGATAGGCTATATTTTTAATATGAGATCATTTAATAGTGGAGGAAAACAGATGCGTTTTGTAGTTCAGAGGGTTAGCGAGGCTAGTGTCTCTGTGGCGGGTGAAGTGATTGGTCAGATTGGACATGGGCTTTTGGTTTTTGTAGGTGTGGCAGACAGCGACAACAGACAGATTGCTGATAAGATGCTTGACAAGCTGACAAAACTTCGTATTTTTGATGATGCAGAGGGTAAGACGAATCTGTCGGCGGCTGATGTGGGCGGTGAATTTTTGATAATATCACAGTTTACTTTATACGCAGACTGCAGAAAGGGAAACAGACCTTCATTTACCTTAGCAGGAAAGCCGGACATGGCAAATACATTGTATGAATATTGTATCAGTGAGATTGAAAAAAAGGGATTTCATGCGGAGCATGGTTCGTTTGGGGCAGAGATGAAAGTATCGCTGTTAAATGACGGACCGTTTACAATTGTGTTGGACTCAGATGAGATAGTGCGGTAGATGATTATTATCGAGGGATATCTGATTAAGCGCTGGCATATATTCACTGGCAGGAGGAATACAGGGCAGCAGATATGTTTATGATAATTTTTGTACGGCGGAATCTGCCTGTGTGAATCTCAGGAAGGAAATGGGGGCAGCAGATATGTTTACGACAAGATTCTCTGAATGGACATGGCAGAATATATTAGTGAGAATAACATTCGCACTGGCGCTTGGGATTGTGATTGGCATTGACAGGGGGGTGAAGCGCCGCGGCGGCGGCGCGCGAACCACCATCACAGTCTGTCTCGGATCAGCGATGGTCATGCTGATGGAGCAGTATTTGGAGGCGATCTACCCAGAGAGGCTTGATATCTCAAGAATCGCGGCGCAGGTTATCAGCGGTGTCGGTTTTCTGGGAGCAGGGTCGATCTTAGTTTCCGGGCATCAGATTAAAGGATTGACTTCTGCGGCAAGTATTTGGACCTGTGCGTGCATTGGTCTTGCAGTGGGAATTGGCTTTCTTGACGGAGCGGTGATTCTCACTGCAGTATGGTTATTAGGAGTTCATATGGCGCCATGGATTGAGCGCAAAGTGTATCGGTATTCGCGGTATCTGACACTCTACATCGAGGTTGAGGACGGCAAGGCAATCACCCATGTGTCAAGACAGCTCAAGGAGGACAATTGCCTCGTGGACAGCTTTCATGTGGACAAGCCTAAGGCGAAAGGGCAGCATTTTCAGATCGTGGCGACATTTCGTATGCCGCCAAAGATCAACAGAGAGGAGTATCTAGGTATATTGCATAAGTTAAAGGGCGTATTGTTCGTGGATGAGATTTAGAACGCGTTTCCAGAAAGGGGTTATGGCTGTTGGAAGAACAGAATCATGGATATTTTGAGGAAGCATTGTCAAACTTTACAAAAGATTTTGCCTATGGCGGTGCAATCAGGCATCTGGTGGACCACGGGTACACAGTGGATAGGATTATCAAAGAGTTTCATTATCCCATCTCGCGGGAGTCGATTGAGAAGATCGTGAATCAGTATTTAGAGGGGAAAAAGTAATTTGATATTTATTTGCACAGCAGATCGTGAATGGATTTTTCAATGTTCTTAGCGTGGTATAGATAGTATTCAGTTACGAATTCAGGAGCGTTTTTCTGTTTGAATTCTGATTGTAATCAGTATAAAAAATGGTATAATGGATAACGCTATACAGTCAAAGATGGCATATCATTTAAGCAATAGAAGGAACTATTGGGAGTTTAATCATGAAGGATTACAAAAGAGTCAAAGACCCAATCTACGGCTATATAAAGATTCCTGTTGCTTACATGACAAATATTGTTGATACAGCTGTATTTCAAAGACTGCGCCGGATAATACAGATAATCATCGGGAATTGGAGGAGAAACCTATGGAAATAAGAGAATATACAGAATACAATGAAAAAGAGATAGCTCGCCTATATACTGAAGTGGGTTGGACAGCCTATACTGATAATTTGTGCATACTTCGTAGAGGTTTTGAAAATTCATTATTGGTGTTAGGCGCTTTTGAAAATAATGAATTAGTAGGAATTATTCGAGTGGTTGGTGATGGCTATACGATTGTGTTTGTTCAAGATATTCTGGTCTTTCCTAATCAGCAAAGAAAAGGAGTTGGAACGGCTCTATTACAGGAAATTCTTGATCGTTATAAGAATGTTCGTCAGATTGAATTGGTAACAGACAATACTCCACAAACACTTGCTTTTTATAAATCAATGGGTTTTAGCGATTTTTCTGAGCTTGGTTGTTGTGGGTTTATGAAATGTTGATAACTTTCAATTTGTGGAGCAGTTAATGGGATATCAGATCTGTGTATCGAATGAAAACAGGGATGTACAGCACGAGATCCCCTGCGCCTGTTAGGGATTGTGACGATTGTCAAAGAGTATGGAGATGCATGGGACCGCGCTGATGTCATTCATACTTTTTCAGTTCATCCTGAAAAGTAGTGCTTTTATTTGTTCGTATTTTGTAACCAAGCGTTCATTACCTCGTCAGGTGTTTTATTTTCCAGCAAGCTCCAAACTTTCTTTAATTGATTTACGAAAGCTTCAACTTCCTCGATTTTATCAGCGCCAATCATATCCGTCACCATATACAGCAGTTCATCGATCGTAATTTTTGTGTGGTCTACAATGGATTTTGCCATCGTATAACAGAAAACATTCTCTGTGTTTGCAATAATTCCAGTTGATGAAAAACAGTATTTGTAGCACTTTACATCGACGCGTACGATAGCAAAATTCTCCGGGTAGACAAAGAACATTTTTTCTTCATGTTCCCCCATTGCAGTATTGCCGATCAAGGTATCCAAAGCAGTTTTGATGAGCTTTTGAAATCCTTTTTTTACGTCATCGCCGCCATTAAAAAACATATTAATCGCGTCCATAATCGCAGCGTCACAACCTGTCTTAATATCTACATGCTGGCAGTTACAGTAGGCGATCGCGCGCTTCCCAACCACTTCACATTCGGCAGTTCCGCCGTTGGTAAACATTGTTTTGAGTTCTGATTCAAACTGGGCACATTTTGCCTGTGCCATTTTCTGAAGAAATCCAAATTGCTCTTTTAGAATCCGTTCTTGTTCTGTCTTTCCTGTCAGTTCGTCAATCTTACTTACAATCTTTGCCATATTTCATGCCCTTATTTTTTTAATTCTTAATACAAGGTATGCATGAAAATTCTAAATAATACTTTTATTGTCATCGTTACAATCAAATTAACAATCAACATAAAATGCTTCAGAAAGTACCTTGCAGCGTTTTTTATAACACGCAATTCCATATCTGTAAATGGTTTTCATTCCGGCATCAATCAGTGTTTCTTCATAATTTCTATTGTTGATTTGCTGTATGGCATGTTGGCATGCGTTGTCAAATGCTGCCTTTTCGGCATATTTTAATTCAATGATAATGCCGACTTCCTTTTCAGCTATTTCGATGCTGATATCACTGTATCCTTCTCCTGATTCGGCGTTTGACTGAATATCCCAGCCATCCATCGATCCCAAAAGTCCTAACAGTATGCCATGATAAAAATTTTCTTTCATTTCTTTTCTGGTATTCGTATCTCGAATACTGATTGTTTTTCGAAGGTATGCATTAAAGCCTTCTTCTATAGCTGATACATTGTTCTCCTCAAATGCATGGCAGTAGGCTTCAAGCTTTTGACTGTCCCTTAAAGTTTCTTCTTCAAACCAGTCTTGTATCTGCTCGACATAGATCCAGCGGATTTCTTTGTTTGGAATAATAAGCTCTGTTAATTCATGATCTTCTTCTTTGCTCTGGGTCAGATATCCTGTTGTAAACAGCACGCTCCATAGATTTTCCATTTTGGAATACAAATCCCTGTAAGTTAATTCCTGATGGATTTTCTTTTTGACACTGCCTCCATTGATCAGCAGTTCAATTTCATTTTTGGTTGTTCCTTTTGCTTTGCTGATAAATTGTTTGACAATCTGATTGCTGCTTGTGTTTACCCAGTAATTTTTGGGTGTTATAGAAGGATTCATTTTTAATGCATGACAGTAGCTGACCACATCCCACGGACAGTAAATGTCAAGATTACCGAAATGATAACCGTCATACCATTCCTTAACAGCATTCAAAAATTGGAACTGCATCGCTTCGTTTCCTATTATTCTTCGAAGCATCGTTTTTGCTTCTTTATAGTTCTCTCCTGTTGCGCCCTTCAGGGTAATGGACAGGACTGGAAAATTTCCCATATATTCTTCACAGAGCTTTTGATTTCTAGAAATTTCAAGTCCGTCAAAAAGCATACTGTCATTTTCTTTTCCTAAAAAGTATTTTAACATACTCATATTCAGGGTTTTTCCAAAACGTCTTGGACGTGTGAACAGGTTTATTTTTCCGAGATTTTCCAAAAGAGTTTGAATAAGCCCTGTCTTATCAATATAATAGTATCCTTTTGTACGCATTTCTTTAAAATTTTCAATGCCAATGGGGAGTTTTAGTTTTTCTGTCATGCTGCACCTCCTTTCAATCTTTTCCTTAGAGCGTGTTTGAAAAATAACTGACACATCTTGATTGTCTGAAGCTTTTCACTTTTGTCATAGTATACCATAGATTTTATGGAAAACATATAGTATTTGCGTAAAAGATGCATCAAGCCAAGCGCGAAGCGGTTTTTGCATGGCTTGATGTCTGTAACAGGAAGACGAAGGCTGAACTGTTATACTGGCGGTCGAAAAGACTGACCGCTCAGTATAAAGTTATGCACACAG